>NZ_JAZHDB010000063.1:0-5762 GCF_036584575.1 Desulfolutivibrio sp. | reverse complement strand
CGACAAGGACACCCGTCCGGACGGCGACGCCCGGGCCCCGGGCCGGACCCGGGAGAAACGGCCCGGTTCCCACGCCGCAGGGGGGGCCGCAGGAGCGGATCGCGACAGGAAACCCGCCGGATCGGGCCGCAAAGAGAAGGCGTCCGACAGAAGGAACAACCCGGCCGGGTCGAACCAGGGAGGCGCCCGCCCGCAGGAGCATCCCGAGCGGGAATCCGGGAGAAAGTCACGCCCCGGCCCGGCCCGGGGCAAGGCCCCGGCGGGGGCCCCTGAACGGGCGAAGTCCTCCCGGGGGGCGTCCGGGCCCAAAAAAACGCCGCGCGGCGATTCCCCCGCCAAAAAGCCTCCGGTCGGTCGGCCAGGCGGGAGAAAATCCTCTTCATCCGCCGGGAGGGCGTCCTCCCGCACCAAGGATACGGGCCGTGACCATGACCGCTGATCCACTGTCATCGAGCGCGTCGGCGAGGGGCAAACGCCTGCCGCCCTGGCTTAAGGTGGGGCTGCCGCGCAGCGCGGATTTCTCCCGCACGGCCTCCCTGGTGGCCGCCCACGGCCTGTGCACCGTGTGCAAAAACGCCCGCTGCCCCAACATCTTCGAGTGCTATTCCCGGGGCACGGCCACCTTCCTGATCCTTGGCGAACGCTGCACCCGGAACTGCACCTTCTGCAACATCGCCTCGGGCGCCCCGTCCCCCCCGGACCCGGACGAGCCCCAGCGGGTGGCCCGGGCCGCCCTGGAGCTCGGGGTCCGGCATGTGGTGGTCACCTCGGTCACCCGCGACGACCTGCCCGACGGCGGGGCCGGACATTTTGCGGCCGTGACCGCGCGGCTGCGCGAGATCCTGCCCGGGGCCGGGGTGGAGCTTCTGACCCCGGATTTCGCGGGAAGCGCCGCATCCCTGGACGTGGTTCTGGACGCGGCCCCGGACATCTTCAACCACAACGTGGAGACCGTGCCGGAGCTCTATCCCCTGGTGCGTCCCCAGGCCGACTACGACAGGAGCCTCGCCGTACTGCGCCGGGCCGCGTCCCGGCCGGGCATGCGGGTCAAAAGCGGGTTCATGCTCGGATTCGGGGAGAGTCCGGACCAGGCCCGCCGGGTGATTACGGACCTGGCCCGGGCCGGGTGCGCCATGATCACCGTGGGCCAATACCTGCGCCCCTCCAGGCGGCATCCCGAGCCCGTGCGCTACGTCCACCCCGACGAATTCGCGGAACTGGCCGCCTTCGGCCGGGACATCGGGGTGGCCGGGATGTTTAGCGGGCCCCTGGTGCGCAGTTCCTACCACGCCGATGAACGGGCGGCGGCCCAGGAAGCTGGCCGCGTAGCGGCGGCGGGCGGTTGTGACGGGGCGTGAAATCGGTTACCTGTGGGCCCGCGCGGCTTACCCGGCAATGCGGGCGGGCCGCGACTTCATGTCATGCCAAGGAGCGGATGGTGCAGGTCACTCCCACGGATTTCCCAGGTCTTTGCGTGCTCGAACCCAAGGTTTTCGGCGACCATCGCGGGTTTTTCACCGAAACGTACAATCGCCGCCTCTTCGCCGAACTCGGCCTGAACTACGATTTCGTCCAGGACAACCATGCCCGCTCCAATACCAAAGGCGTCTTGCGCGGGCTGCACTTCCAGTCGCCGCCGACGGCCCAGGCCAAGCTGGTGTGGGTCACCCGGGGGGCGGTCTTCGACGCCGTGGTGGACATCCGCAAGGGTTCCCCCACCTTCGGCAAATGGTACGGCCTTACCCTCTCCGAGGAGAATTTCAAGCGGCTCATGGTCCCGGCCGGGTTCGCCCATGGCTATGTGACCTTAACCGACGTGGCCGAGTTCCAGTACAAGGTGGACGCCTACTATTCCCCGGCCCACGACGGAGGGGTGGCCTGGAACGATCCGGACATCGGCGTGCCCTGGCCGGTGACCGAACCGGTTTTGTCCGGCAAGGACGCGGCCCTGCCCAGGCTTTGCGACATCGATTCGCCGTTCGTTTTCGCCGGATAGGGCGACGCCGTCTGCGGCCGGGACGGCCGTTTTTTGGGGCCGGGCCGACTGTCCGGGCAAGGTTTTGTCGGTATGGGCCGCGGCATAAGCCATGGCCAACCCGCAACCGTGAAGGAGCCTGCCATGGGCCAGACCGTGGACATCGCACAAACGGCGGGGGCGCAGCCAGCGCCAGGCGCCCAGGCCATCATCCTGGCCGGAGGCTCCGGAACGCGGCTGTGGCCCCTGTCGCGGACCCTTCTGCCCAAGCAGCTCCTGGCCATAAACGGGGAGAAGACCCTGCTTCAGAACACCCTGGCCCGGATCCTGAGCGTCTTTCCGGCCCGGGGAACCTGGGTGGTGACCAACGAGGAGCATGTCTTCGAGGTGCGCGGCCAGTTGCGCCGCGTGGACCCCGGGCTTGAAGGCAACATCCTGGCCGAACCCATGGGCAAAAACACCCTCCCGGCCGTCCTGCTGGCCCTTGACCGCATCCTTGGCGATGTTTCTCCCGAGGCCCAAAGCGGCGTCGTGGTGGGCGTGTTCCCGTCCGATCACATGGTGGGGGACGTGGCCGCCTGGAAAAAGTGCATCGAGCGCGGCGAGGCCCTGGCCCGGAAGGGCTTTTTGGTCACCTTCGGAGCCCGGGCCGACACGCCCGAGACCGGCTACGGCTATATCCGCCGGGGGGCCGCCCTGGGCGACGGGGCCTTTGCCGTGGACGGCTTTACGGAAAAGCCCGATCTGGAGATGGCCCGGTCCATGGTCGCGGGCGGCGTGCATCTGTGGAACACGGGCATGTTTCTTTTTAGGGCGGACATTTTTCTCGCGGCCGTGGAAAAGCATGCCCCGGCGCATTTCGCCTGGTGGCGGGCGCGCCATGAAAAACCGTTGATCCGGGGCTATGGCGGCATTCCCGAGCTGTCCGTGGACTACGGGTTGCTTGAGCAGATGAACCGCCTGGCCGTGATCGACGCCGGTTTCGACTGGGACGACCTGGGCAACTGGGCGGCCGTGTACCGCCTGGGGGTCAAGGATCAAAACGGCTGCGTGGTCCAGGGGGACGTCCTGGCCCTGGACTGCCATGACAGCCTGCTGGTTTCCCGGGGCGGCAAACTGGCCGTGACCGGCCTTCGGGACATGATCGTGGTCCAGACCCGGGACGCCACCCTGGCCTGTCCCATGTCGCGGCAGCAGGGCGTCAAGGACGTGGTGGCGGCGCTGGCGGCCGAAGGGAGTCCGCTGGTCGAGGCCCATGTCACCGTGCGGCGTCCCTGGGGCAGCTACACGGTCCTGGAGGAGGGGCCGGGATACAAGATCAAACGCATCGAGGTGTCGCCCGGGGCGCGGCTGAGCCTGCAGATGCACCACCACCGCAGCGAGCATTGGGTGGTCATTGCCGGGACGGCCGAGGTGCAGCTCGGGGAGCGGATTTTTTTGCTCGCCGAGAACCAGTCCGTGGACATTCCCAAGACCACGGAGCACCGGTTGTCCAACCCCGGCAAAGTGCTCGTCGAGATCATCGAGATCCAGAGCGGGCCGTATCTGGAAGAGGACGACATCGTGCGCTACGACGATGTGTATGGCCGCCGGGTGGGCGGGGCGGACAGCCCGGAAGGCGATGCGGCGCCAAAACGGCCGGACGGGGGGTGAGGCCGGACGGGGCTTTTGGCCGCCGGGCGCTGGGCCATGGATGCGCCGCAGGCCGAATTCCTCTCTAAGTATTCGTGAATTTTTTCATTTGTCCTTGACACAGCGCGTGGCTCTTGCTTAAAAAGCGCGGTGCCGTAGGTACTATCGAAATGCTATGTGAACCACAACGAACGGGGCAGGGGATTATGGAGGAAAGACAATCGAACAAGGCGGGCGGCGTCGGCGGCGTCGTGTTGCTCTTTCTGGTCGGTTTCGTGGGTGCGCTCGTCGTCGGCTGGTGGGTTTTCCCACAGCTTCTTTTCAGCCAGAAAACCCAGCCCATCCTGTTCAGCCACAAGGTGCACGCCGAACAGGGGCTGGACTGTGAAAGCTGTCACACGTTCTCCGAGACGGGGCAGTTCCTGGGGCTGCCGAGCACGGCCTCCTGTGCCGAGTGTCATCCTGACGAGACCGGCGGCGCGACGGACGCCGAAAAGGAAATCGACAAGTTCGTCAAGGATTACGCCAAACCCGGCATCGAGGTTCCCTGGCTCGTCTACCAGTACCAGCCGGACAACGTCTTCTTCTCCCATGCCGCTCACACGGGGTTCGAATGCACCACGTGCCATCCCGACGTGGCCAACATGGATTCCCCGCCGCCGTATCATGAAAACAGGCTTAGCGGCTACAGCAAGCAGACCATGAAGATGTGGGAGTGCGAACGGTGCCATGCCCAGATGGGCGCCAGCAACGCCTGCTACGTCTGCCACAAATAAGGGGGGAGAAAAGTGGGACTTGATCGCAGAGCTTTCATCGGACTCGTGGCGGGTGGCGCCGTCGGTACGCTGTTCACCCCCATTCCCTGGAAATTGGCGGATGACGCCGCCATATGGACCCAAAACTGGCCCTGGATTCCCCGGGTGCCGCGGGGCGAGGTGACCTTCGCCACGACCGCCAGCAAGCTGTGTCCTTCGGGGACCGGCCTCAAGGTGGCCCTGGCCGGGGGCAAGCCCATTACGGCGTACGGCAATCCCGAGCATCCGCTCAGCCAGGGCGGCGTGTCGCCCATCGGGGCCTCCGAGGTGTACATGCTCTACAGCCCCGCCCGGGTGCGCACGCCCATGCGCAAGTCCGGCGGGAAATTCGAGCCCATCACCTGGGAGCAGGCCCAGACGGAGCTGATGGCCAAGTGCAAGGCCGCCGGAAACAAGGTGGCCTGCATCAGCGGCGACGTGGGCGGCACGGTCGGCGAGGCGCTTTCCGCCTTCCTGGCCAAGGTCGGTTCCGCCGCCATGTACGCCATGCCGGGCGAGGCCGGGCCCGCCGCCGCCGGATTCAAACTCATGGGCGGTCAGGGTCGGGTGGGTTTCGACATCGACAACGCCGACTGCGTCCTAATCCTGGGCTCGGACATCTTCGAGGGCTCGGGCGTCTCGGTGCGCAACCGCAAGGCCTTTTGCGCCACGCATCCGCTGGGCAAGGACCAGACCGCCAAGTACGCCTACGCCGGGCCGGTGCGCAACCACACCGGATCGGTGAGCGACGCCTGGGTTCCCGTGGCCTCCGCCCACCTGGGCACGTTGGCCCTGGGCATCGCCTGGCATCTGCTCAAGGCGGGAGCGACCACGGATGCGGCCGACATGGCCGACTTCAAAAAACTTGTTGAGGCCAACTATTCTCCGGACAAGGTCGCCAAGCTGATCGGCGTCGGGCCCGAGGTTCTGGCCGGTATCGCCAAGAACCTGGCCGCCGCCAAGGCCCCCCTGGTCATCCCCGGTTCCGAAATGGGACAGGGCATGGGCCCCGGGGCCTTCATCGCGGGCATGAGCCTGAACATGCTGCTTGGCCGCATGAACAAGCCCGGCGGGGTCATGGCCCTGCCCGAGCTTGCCGCAGTGTTCCCGGGCGCGGAGACGCCTTCGGAGATTTTGGCCCGGGATCTTCCCGGCTTCCTGAAAGGCGTCGGCGAGGGCAAGGCCGCCGCCCCCGAGGTGCTTTTCGTCTATGCCGCCAACCCGGCCTACGGCCTCCCGCAGTCCGGGGCCATGGCCGCAGCCCTGGAAAAAATCCCCTTCAAGGTGAGCTTCGCCTCGTTCATGGACGAAACAGCGGCCATGTGCGATCTGATCCTGCCCAACTCCCTCACCTTGGAGCG
>NZ_JAZHDB010000062.1:0-5767 GCF_036584575.1 Desulfolutivibrio sp. | reverse complement strand
TCGTCGCGCTTCGCGTCTGCGGATGGCGCATCGGATTGTCATGGTTTGAAGCGTCAGGCGCGTTGCGCCTGACGCTTCGGCCACGGGCAGGGCGCGCTTCGCGTCCGTGTACGGGAGGACTCATGTTCTCCGGCCAGCCTGATCTTCGTTGGTGTTTCCGGACAAGCTCCGCTTGCCCGGAAACGCCAACGATATCAGGGGGTCCGGGGGAAATGATTTCCCCCGGGCGGTGTTCGGGGCAGCCAGCCCCGACGATCTAGCTGAAAAGGGCGGCGTGCAGGGCGGCCAGGTCGCTTACGCCTTGGGCGCCTTTGCCCGGGCGCGGGAAGAACAGCGGCCCGTAGCCGAGGCGTTTGGCCTGTTTGAGGCGCATATCGTGTCCGGACACGGGCCGGATGCGCCCCCCCAGGTCCACCTCGCCCCAGAAGACCGCCCCGGCCGGAAGCGGCCGGTCGTGAAAAGAGGAGAGGATGGCGGCGGCCAGTCCCAGGTCGAGTCCCGGGTCGCGCATGGACAGTCCGCCGCCGAGTTTGGCGTAGATGTCGGATTGGCCCAGGTGAACGCCGAGGCGTTTTTCCAGGACGGCCAGCAGCAGGTGCAATCGCCCCTGGTCCACGCCAAGGGCGGTGCGCCGGGGGATGCCCAGATAGGAATGGGCGGCCAGGGCCTGGACCTCGACGGCCAGCGGGCGTTGGCCCTCCACGGCCATGACCACGGCCGAGCCGGACAGGGCGGCGTCGCGCTCACCGAGGAAGAAGGTGGACGGGTCGGCCACCACGGCCAGTCCTTTTTCGCGCATCTCGAAGACCAGGAGTTCGTCGGTCGGGCCGAAGCGGTTTTTCAGCACCCGCAGGATGCGAAAGACGTGGCGTCGTTCGCCTTCGAGGTAGAGCACCGTATCCACCATGTGCTCCATGAGCTTGGGACCGGCGATCTGGCCGTCCTTGGTGACGTGCCCCACCAGGATAAGCGGCGTGCCCGAGCGCTTGGCGGCCTCGACGAGTTCCGAGGACACGGCCCGCACCTGTCCCACGCTGCCGCTGGCCCCTTCGGCGGCCGGGGAATGCAGGGTTTGCACGGAATCGGCGATGAGCAGGCTGGGGGGATTGGGGTCGGACAAAAGGGCCACGGCCTGGGAGGCGTCGGTGGAGGACACGGCCAGGAGTCCGGGATGCAGACACTTCAGGCGCGCCGCCCGGGATTTGAGCTGGGAAAGCGATTCCTCGCCGGAGAAATAGACCGGGGAGCGTCCCGAGGCGGCCAAACGTCCGGCAAGCTGCAAAAGGAGCGTGGATTTACCGATGCCCGGCTCGCCGCCGAGCAGGATGGCCCCGCCCGGGGCCAGGCCCCCGCCCAAGACCCGGTCCAGGTCGGCCAGTCCCGTGGGCGCGGCCATGCCGCCCTCGTCGGGGTGATCGGCCAGGGAAGCGGGGGGGACGGCCGAGGACGGCGAGGCAAGCCCGCTCTTGGCGCTGGAGGCGGCTACGGTCTGGGCGGCCAGGGTGTTCCATTTGCCGCACCGCGGGCACTGGCCGCGCCAGGAGGGCGAGATGCCGCCGCATTCGGCGCAGACGTAACGTTGCCGGGTCTTCATGGATGGTCGCCGGGGCTATTTCCCGGGCGGATCCTTGGCGTCCACGACCTTGACCCCGAATTCCTTGACCGCCTCGGGCGGATCGAAAAACACGATCATAAACGGCGTTTCCGCGCCCGGGGCCAGATTGGTGTTGTTGGTCAAAACGCCCACCTGGGAGCTTAAGGCCGACTCCAATTCCTGCTTGGTCATAACCTGGAGCTGGAACAGGGACACGGTGTTGCCGCCCAGGATGTCCTGGGCTACGAGGACCGCGCCCTTTTCGTCGAACAGGGCGGCCTCCAGCTTGATCATTTCTTTTTGCGACTTGAAGTTGTTGACCGCCTTGCCCTCGATGACGAAAAGCTGTCCGGCCTTTTCATTGGTGACGTAATATTGACGGACGTTCTGGAGCACGATGTCCTTGACCTTGGAGGACTCGTCGGGCTTCTCCGCCGCCTTTTCCCCGGCGGGCTTCTCCCCTTGCGTGGCGGTGTCGGCAGGCTTGGCCTGTTCGGCGGACGGCGGCGTCGGCGGTTGCCCCTCCTTGGCCCCCGGCCACAAATCGAAGAAAAAGACGGCGGCCAGGGTGACCACCACCAGCCCGAACAGGCTCAGGGCCACGATCAGGGACCGGCGCTTGACGTCCTTGGAGGACGCCCCTTTGCCCCTTTTGCCGGTGATGTCGATATCGGAGATGTCGTCCAGGTTGAAATCGGTTTGCGGCGTTCCGGCGTTCTCATCGTCCTCGTAGGCCTCGGACTCAAAGAGTTTCCCGGCATCCTGATCCGAGGTCTGATCGGCAGGCGTCGGCGCGGGGCGTGACGGGGCCTCCCGGGGCTCGGGCTCGGCGTATGCGCCGGGTCGCTCCGTGGAGACGCCGCTGTCGTCGGGATAGTCGAAATCCCGCAGATCCGAGGGCTGCGGCGGCGCCGGGGGATCAATATGGAAAACATGCTTGCACTTGCCGCAGCGCAGCTTGACGCCATCCGGCCCGACCTTGTCGTCGGGCAGGCGAAACTTGGTGGAGCAATTGGGGCATGTTACGATCATAGGCCTTCTTCCGCGAAATCCTTCGTTTTTTCGGAACTGTCAATCAGTTTAAGCAAGTTCCGGGCCAAGATCATGCAAACTGCATCTCCCACACCCCGCGCAACTGCCTGTACCGCTCGGCATAGTCCATGCCGTAGCCGATCAGATAGCCGTCCCGCGAGGTGAAACCCACGAAATCCACATGGACCTCCACTTCCCGCCGCAGGGGTTTGTCGATCAGGGCGCACATGCGCAGGGACTTGGGCTTCCTGGCGGAAAAGGTCGCCAGCAGCCTGGCCGTGGTCCGCCCCGTGTCCACAATGTCCTCCACCACCAGGACATGCCGCCCTTCCAGGGAACACTCCACGTCCACCAGGAACCGGAGGTCCGCGCCGGGCGCGGTGCCCGCGCCGTAGCTGGCGACGCGCACGAATTCGAGTTGCGGGGAAAACGGAAAATGCCGCGTCAAATCCGTAAAAAAATAGACCGCCCCTTTGAGCACGCAGATGACCACCGGGGGGTCTCCGCCGTCGTAAAGCCGCGCGACCTCGTCAGCCAGTTCGGCCACCCGTGCGGCCACGACCGCTTCGCCGAGCACTTCCCGCAACACTTCACCCATAACCTGACCCATACCGTAAATTGGTTGAAAGGCAAATCCCGCCCCCCGCACGAAACGGGACTACATCTCCATGAGCATGGCGATCTCGTCGCACTCCGGAAACTTGGGACAGTTGATGCAGTCCGCCCAGACCTTCTGGGGCAATTTTTCCTTCTCAACCTCGACAAACCCCAGGTGCTCGAAAAAGCCCTTCTGATAGGTCAGGGTGAAGACCCGGTACAGTCCCAGGGTCACGGCCTCGCTGAGGCAGGCCTCCACCAGCTTCCCCCCCCAGCCTTTTTTGCGCAGGTGCTCGTCCACGGCCAGGGAGCGGATCTCGGCCAAGTCCTCCCAGGCGATGGTCAGGGCGCAGCAGCCATGCACCCCCCGCCCGGAGCGTTCGGCCAGGACGTAGAAATCGCGCAGATGGCTGTAGAGCTGGCTGAAGGACCGGGGCAACAAAAATTCCTTTTTGGCGCAGTCCATGAGCAGGGCGTGAATCTGCCGCACATCCTGGATCTGGGCCTTGCGCAGATACAATTCATCCATGTCGGTCACACGCCTCCCCCGCCCCCGGGCAGGGACAGAAGCTCCCGCAGTTCGTCGCCGGACATGTAGCCCTCGCTGGTGTGGATCATCTCCCCGTCGCGGTTGAACACCACCATCTTGGGGATGGAGCCCACGGCAAAAAGCCCGGCCACGTCCGCGCCGCCGACGAAGACCGGATAATTGAAGGGCATCTGTTTGATGAACCGGAAAAAATCACCGGGATTCTGGTCCACGGAGATACCCAGAAGCACCAGGTCGCTCTCGGGGATGTCCCGGCGCAGGGTGATCAGTTCGGGGATCTCCTGCTGGCAGGGACGGCACCAGGAGGCCCAGAAATTGATGACCACGAATTTCCCCCGGGACTGGCTGATGCGATCCACCAACTGTCCGGCGGAAATAGCCATGTCGTTTTTAGCCAGGGCCGGAGCCGGGCCCAGGCAGGCCAGGGTCAGAAAAAACGCAACGGCGGCGCAGGTGATGATGCGCATGGAAACACCTCCGGGAAAACGGCGCGAAAAGGGCGCGCCTGGACAAAAAGCCTAGCAGTTTTCCAAAGATTGGCAACCGCGCGCCGAATCCACCAGCCGGGCGGCCTCGCGCACCGCGCCGACGGCGTCCAGGGAATAGCCGTCCGCGCCGATGGAGGCGGCAAAGGCCTCGGTGACCACCGCGCCGCCGACCATGATCCTGGCCCGGCAGCCCTTCTCGTCACGCAGGCGCACGGTGTCGGACATGCGCACCATGGTGGTGGTCATCAGCGCCGACAGCCCGATGACGTCGGCGTTGCGGGAAAGGGCCTCGTCCACGATGCGTTCGGCCGGAACGTCCTTGCCCAGGTCCACCACATCATAGCCGTTGTTGGCCAACATCAGGCACACGATGTTCTTGCCGATGTCGTGGATGTCGCCTTCCACCGTGGCCATGACGATCCGCCCGGCGGACATGCCGTCGCCGGAGTCGGCCAAAAGGGGCTTTAAGCGCTCGAATCCCAGGCGCATGGTCTCGGCCGAAAGCAGAAGCTGGGGCAAAAAATATTCCTTGCGCTCGTATTTCTCGCCCACCTCCAGGATGCCCGGGATGAGTTCGCCGTTTAATATCTCCGAGGCCGCGCGACCTGCGGCCAGAGCCGCCTCGATCATGCCCGGCAGGGCCGCCTTGTCGCCTTTGACCACGGCCTGTTTCAGGGTCGCGGCCGGGCCGTCCGAGGTCGCCGGGCCGCCGGTATTCCCGGCGGGACCGGAGGCCGCGCCGCCCGAGGGTTTCCACCCGGCGTAGGAAGCGATGAACCGCCCGGCCTGGGGATCGCGGGCCAGGAGCACCTCGGCGGCGAAGGCCGTCTCCCGCAGCCGTGCGGAATTGGGGTTGGCGATGACCGCCGCCAGGCCGCTTCCCATGCACATGGCCAAGAAGGTGGAGTTGACCAATTCCCGGGCCGGAAGTCCGAAGGAGATGTTGGACAGTCCAAGGCAGGTGGGCAGCCCCCAGGCCTCGCGGCAATGCCGGATGGTCTCGAAGCAGGCCAGGGCCGCCTCGGATTTGGAGGACACGGTCAGGGCCAGGGCGTCCACCATGATCAGATGCTTGGGGATGCCCATGCCAAGCGCCTTGTCCACCAGCCGCTCCACGATGGCCAGCCGCTCGGCGGCCGTGACCGGGAGCTTGCGGCCCTCAAGGGGCAAAAGGATAAACGGCGCCCCCATCTGCCTGCACAACGGCCCCAGGGCCTCCATGCGGCCGGGTTCGCCGCTTATGGAATTGACCAGGGGCGACCCCGGATAGGTCCACAGCCCGGCGGAAAGGGCCGCGATGTCGTTGGAGTCCAGGCACAGGGGGGCGTTCGTGCGGCCGATGAGATCGAGAACCAGCCGGGGCAGCACCTCGGCCTCGATGACCATGGGCGCGCCCACGTTGACGTCCAGGATGGCCGCGCCGCACTCGGTCTGTTCGGCGGCCAGGCGTCCGGCCTCGGCCAACTCCCCGTTTTGCAGCTCGGCCGTGAGCACGGGCTTGCCCGT
>NZ_JAZHDB010000061.1:0-5769 GCF_036584575.1 Desulfolutivibrio sp. | reverse complement strand
CACCTGAGCGTGGTGGCCGGACTTTTGGGACTGCAATCGGAAGTGGCCTCGGACGACGCCTGCCGCGAGTTGCTGGAGAAATCCCGGATGCGGGTCATGGCGGTGGCCCATGTCCACGAAAAATTGTGCGGCTCGCAACCGGATCTGCTTCTGGATGCGGGGGAATATCTGCGTACCCTGACCGAACGCCTGTTCGACATCCTGGGCTTTGGCCAGAGCCGGTTGCAGCTGACCACGGACATCGCCCCCGTCCGGCTTGCCCCCCCGGCCCTGGTTCCTCTGGGGCTCATCGTCAACGAACTTTTATCCAACACCATCAAACACGCCTTTCCGGACGGCCAGGAGGGCGTGGTCCACGTTCGCCTGGGCATGGACGGCGGCCGGGCCGAACTGACCGTCCGCGACAACGGGGTGGGGATCGGCGCCGGGGCCGGGGCCCGTCTGGACAGCCTGGGGCTGGAACTCGTACAGGGGCTGGCCGGGCAGCTCGGCGGCGAGGTGCGCACGGACCCGACTTCGCGCGGGGTGCAGATCACGGTGTCGTTTCCCCTGTGAGGGGCCGGGCCCTCGCCGGGCCGCCGCAATGTCGGCAGGGGGCTTCCCAGGGCGGAAATTGCGTGATAAAACCGCAAACACCGTTGACTTTCCCAAATTGGCCGTGTTAGGGCTTCCCGACTTGTGAAGTCTTGCACGATCTCCGTCGCGCGTGGCGGCAAGCGGCTGCAAAAAGGCCTGGGACGGGGGAGGATGTGGTGCTGGACAAATTTCTCAAGTCGCCGATATTTAAAGATAAAAAGACGTGGGATGCCGTAGGGAACGCCTCGGTCATGGGGCTGCATCTTGTTTCCGGCGTTCTTGTAGGGCTTTTCATCGGATATTGGCTGGACGTGTGGCTTGGCACCAAGCCGTGGTTGCTTCTGTTGTTTTTGCTGTTCGGCATTGCCGCAGGTTTTCGGAACATCTACCTGGAAGCCAAAAAGTTCCAGGAAGAGAACACGACGACGAACCATGACGACCAGGGCTAGCTCGCTTGTGACCTCCTTCGACCGGATGCTTTTGTGCAGGGGGTTTGTCAATCCGGACATCAGGATGCTGGTGCGTAACCAGATCCTTTTGGCCGGATTTTCCGCGGTGTTCTGCCTGGCGGTTCTGGGGTTTTCGGCGTGGGCGTGGTCGTACGGCGCTGGCGCGGTCCTGGCGACGCTGAATTTCTGGTTTCTGGCCGGATTCGGCATGCGCATCACCTCCCAGCCCAACCGGACCGAGGCCGTCCTGGCCACCTTGACCCGGTTTTATCTGCGGCTGGGGCTGACCGGCGCGGTCCTTTACGCGCTTATCGTGTGGGCAGGGGCGCGGCCCGTCGCGCTTTTGACCGGGGTTTCAATCATCGTCGTCAATTTTCTGTGCTGGGGCGCCGTCAAGATCGCGGCCTCCGGAACGCGGGAAGCGTCAAATGGAAAGGAGGCATAAGCTATGGCTGGTGGACTTCCGCATCCCCTTCTGATCGTTGAGGAGGCCTTTCACGCGGCAGGCCTGAACATTCCGGGCAATGTCGTGAACGCCTGGGTGGTCATGGTCATCATGATCGTGCTCGGCGCCATGGCTACCCGCAAGTTGGCCATGGTTCCCGGAGGGATGCAGAACTTTTTCGAATTCATGGTAGGCGGCCTGGAAAGTTTCGTTGTCGCCAACATCGGCGAAAAAGGGCGCAAGGTCTTTCCGTTCTTGTGTGGCCTTTTCGTCTTCATCCTCATCGGCAACCTCATCGGCTTTGTGCCCGGTTTCGACGCGCCCACAGCCAACATCAACACCAATGCGGCCATGGCGCTCACGGTCTTCGTCTATTACAACTTCTGGGGACTCAAGCTGTGGGGCCCCGGCTACATCAAACACTTCCTTGGACCGTTCTGGTGGCTCATTCCGCTCATGCTTCCGGTGGAACTGATCTCCCACCTGGCCCGGCCGCTTTCGCTCACCCTGCGTCTTTTCGGCAACGTGCGCGGCGGTGAAATCGTCCTGGTGCTGCTTTTCGCCTTGGCCCCGGTGGTTTCCACCTTCCCGATGTATTTCATGTTCATTCTGGCCAAGACCATCCAGGCGTTCGTGTTCTTCATGCTGTCCATGATCTACCTCAAGGGATCGCTGGAACACGCCCATTAGAATCGGGGGAAATGGTCCTTAGGACCAACAACACTACTAACCGCATTCCGTTTATGGAGGATGCACCAATGCGCAAAATTCTGATGACCGCCCTGAACACCGTGGCCCTTCTCGCCCTGGCTGGCGTCGCCTTCGCCGCTGGCGATCCCGCCGTCGTCGCCACCATCTCCTGGGCCACCGCTTTGGCTCAGGGCGTCGCCGCCGCCGGCTGCGGCATCGGCATGGGTCTGGGCATCAAGGCTGCCTGCGAAGGCACCGCCCGCAACCCCGAGGCCAGCGGCAAGATCACCGTCACCCTGATTCTCGGCCTGGCCTTCCTCGAGTCCCTGGCCATTTACGGCTTGGTCATCAACCTGATCCTGCTGTTCGCCAACCCCTACATGGGTTAATTGGAACACGACGTTTCGAAGAAGGAGGCCGGTGCTCCGGCCTCCTTTTTTCAAGGCGCCTCTTGTTAAAAGTTTCACATAATTAGCTTCTTTCCCATCGGCACAGTACTGTGAAAAGCGACCACATCCCAAGAGCAACCATCAAGCGGCTGGCCATGTACGTCCAGGTGCTGGAATCCTTCAAGCGTGAAGGAACCCAGGTCGTGTCCTCGGAACTTCTGGCCAGAACCTGCAACGTCAACCCCTCTCAGATTCGCAAAGATTTAGCCTACTTCGGCGAATTCGGCGTGCGTGGCGTGGGGTATCACGTTCAGGATCTCATCACCGCCATCAAGCGTTCCCTCGGCGTGGACCGCATGTGGAAATGCGCCCTGGTGGGCGTGGGCAACCTGGGCAAGGCGCTTTTGCGGCACCGGGAATTCAAATACCGGGGTTTCGACATCGTGGCCGCCTTCGACTGTGATCCCTTCAAGATCGGCGAGGAGGTCATCGGCCTGGAGGTGGTCTGTACCCGACGTCTCAAGGAGACGGCCCGGGATATGGATATCGAGATCGGGCTGATCACCACCCCCCCGGACCGGGCTCAGCGCGCCGCCAATTTCCTGGCCGAGGCCGGGATCAAGGGCATCATCAACTTCGCCCCGGCCCGCATCACCGTTCCCAGCGACGTCCATGTGGAATATGTGGATTTTTTTCACCACCTGTACGCCGTGTCCTTTTCCATCACCCTGGATCAGCGCCCAAAGACCCAACCCGCCGCCGTATAGACCTCAAAGGTTTCCCCGCCCCCTGGAAGCGACTCCCCAGTCCCCGGCGTTGCGCTTGTGGATCTGGCCCACGGCGTCCGCCACGTTCCACGGCCGAAACGTATTCGCTCCCCTGGCCGCAGCCTTGGCAGGCGGCAGGCCTGCGCAGGAATGCGGACAGGCGGTCGACCCGGCCTCGCTGGGAACGTGCGGGAAAAAGGGGGGAGGGGCCGCCGCGGCTACGCCGCGCCGTGCTCCCGGGCGAAACGCCGGGCCGCGAGGACCAGACGTATGGAGTCCGCGAACTGGCTGGATTCCTTTTCAGGGGAGTGGTTGTCCACCTTGCGGTCCTTGTCGTGGATGCGCACGTTGGCCAGGACGCTGGGCACATGCAGAAACCTCGCGCCGTCCATGGCGAAGCGCAGGTACATGTCGTGGTCCTGGGAGACGCAGGCGGGATCGAAATACCCGGAGACGTCGTGCAGGGATTTTTTGTAGAGCTTGCAGATGCCGCACAGGTACCAGTCGCAGAAGGCGTTTTCAAAGGAATAGTCCGGCAACGCGAACCGTCGCAGGATGCGTCCCGCGTCGTCCACGATGTGCATGTCGGCGTAGGCGAAGTCCGCGTCGTTTTTCCGGATGGCCGCCAGCAGGGTGGAGACCATGGACGGCAAAAGCATGTCGTCGGAGGCGATGAAGGTGACGTACGCGCCGGTGGCGGCCCGGGTACCGGCGTTGAGGGCCATGCTCAGGCCCTGGTTTTCCTGATGCAGCACGCGCAAGGTGCGCCCATCCTGGGGGTAGCGGGGATGCCGCTGCCGCTGCACGGTCCGGGTGGCCTCGTCGTAGCGCGCGGCGAAGGAGGTCCGTTCGGTGGCCAGGCCGTGCTGGTAGGCCTCGAGAACCCGGGCGGTGTCGTCTGAGGAGCCGTCGTTGACGACCACGATTTCGATGTCCGGGTGGTCCTGGAAGAAGATGGAGTCCAGGCAGACGGGCAGGTAGTCGGCCTGATTGTACGTGGCAACGACGATGCTGACTTTCTCCACGGGGTCGCCTTCCTTGTGGCCCGCATGGGGCATGGGGTCACGCGCCGGTTGTGCCGGTCGTGCCGGTCGCGGCTAACGCGGCTAACGCGGCTAACGCGGCTAACGCGCGGCATGACCGGACGGTATCAAATCCCCCTGGTTATGCAACGTGCCTGTGGCTGGGGCCGGGCGGTCGCACGAAGGGCCTGGACTCCGTGCCGTCCATGGCTTACGGGGAAAGTCCCGGAGCGCCTGCCCCGGGCCGTGCGGCGTCGCGCCCGCCTCCATCCCAGACAAGGACCGCCTCCATGCCGGACCAGGACCGCCTCGACGAATTGCTGGACGCCCTCAAGCCCTATTTCGGCGACGTGCCCGCCGCACGCAAGCATTTCGCAGCGGCCCAGGCCAAGGGCCTGCACATCACCCCGAACCACTTTTATTCCCCCATTCCGGACACCCGGGCTCTGCCGCCCCGCCTCTGGACGGAGGCCTCGGAGTTGCCGGGCATCGACATGAACGAGGCCGGGCAACTGGCGCTCCTGACCGGGATTTTGGCCTCCTACACCCCGGCGTTCGCCGGGTTTCCCCGGAAAAAGACCGGTGACGAGCTGGAGTTCACCTTCGAGAACAACCAGTTGGCCGGGGCCGACCCGTACGTCCTGTACGCCCTGGTCCGGGAGCTTGGGCCGCGCCGGGTGGTGGAGGTCGGCAGCGGTTTTTCCACCCTGGTCACGGCCAGGGCCCTGCGCGAGAACGGCGGCGGCGAACTGGTGTGCGTCGAGCCGTATCCCCGGCCCTTCGTGCCCCGGGCCGTGGAGGGCCTGGGACGCCTGATTCGCCAGCCGGTCCAGGAGGTCGACCTGGACGTGTTCACCGGGCTTGAGGCCGGGGACATCCTGTTTATCGACTCCACCCACGTGGTGCGCATCGGCGGCGACGTGACCCGGCTTTTCCTGGAGATCCTGCCCCGGCTGGCCCCGGGGGTGTGGGTCCACGTCCACGACATCTTTATGCCCCACGACTATCCCGAGACCTGGATCAAGGACATGAACTTCTTTTGGGGCGAGCAATACCTGTTGCAGGCCCTGCTCATCGACAACCCCCGGTTCCGGGTCCGTTTCGCCGTGGGCTACATGGGGCGCCGACATCCGGAGCTCATGGCCCGGGTCTTTCCGCGCTGGGGCCTGGGCATGGGCGGGGGGAGCTTCTGGATGCGCCGCGAGGAGGCGCCGTGAGCCGGGCCGGGTCGACCGGCCTTCCGCCCCGGGCAGAGCCGCTTCTGGAGGCGGCCCGCATCCGCCTCGGCCTGGGCGACGCCCTGGACGCCCTGGCCTACTGCGACGGCATCCTGGATGAGTTCGGCCCCCAGGCGGCCGTCCCCGGGCTTTTGGAGGTCCGGGACGAGGCCCGGGCCAGGCTTGGCCGCCCGCCCCTGGACGACGCGGCGGG
>NZ_JAZHDB010000060.1:0-5834 GCF_036584575.1 Desulfolutivibrio sp. | reverse complement strand
TGTCCAGGCCCGTGTGGGACCTGGTGCGCGGTCAGGGCTTTTCTGCCGAGAAGCTAGGGGGTACGGGAAGGGAAATATGGAGCGAAAAAGCAAGCCCGTTGAGAAGGGATTCCAAAGGGCGAAGCCCTTTGAGACCGTTGACGAAGTCAGCGGTCTCCGAAAATCGCGAGCCGGTCGCGGCTTCGCCGCGCCGCCAGCGAGTGGTTTTCGTGCCTTTGCGCCCGGCATCGCAAAGTCCCGCCAGGGGCTTTGCATGCCATCTGAAAAAACGAAGCCCTTTGGCCGCCGGAGGCTTCTCCCCAACCTCGCAAAGGCCTGCGCCAAGGCGGCCCTGGCCGCCTTTTTTTGCGTCCTGGCCTGGGCCTTGCCCGGCATGGCCGGACGCGCCTCACAGGTGGACGCCTTGTGCGCGGCCATGAGCCTGGAAGAAAAGGTCGGCCAGGTATTCACCGTCTACTTTGCTGGGCCGGTGGTGTCGGACGACCTGCGGTCCTTGATCGCCGACTACCACATCGGCGGCGTGATCTATTACAGCGTGTCCGGCAACGTGGAGAGTCCGGCCCAGGTGGCCGCGCTCTCGCGGGATATGCAAAAGGCGGCGGCCGGGACGCCAAAGGGCGTGGGCCTTTTCGTTTCCGTGGACCAGGAAGGCGGTCCCGTGGCCAGGCTTCGCCGGGGGGTGACCCTTTTCCCCTCGAACATGGCCGTGGCCGCCACGGGGAATCCGGACAACGCCGGAATCATGGCCCGGATCATGGCCCGGGAGCTGTCGGCCCTGGGCGTCAACGTCAATTTCGCCCCCGTGGCCGACGTCAACGTCAATCCGGAAAATCCCATCATCGGCATCCGCTCCTTCGGCCAGGATCCGGCCAAGGTGGCGGCCTTCACCGCCGCCGCCGTGCGCGGCTACGAAAAAGGCCGGATGCTCTGCACCCCCAAGCATTTCCCCGGCCACGGCGACACGGCCGTGGACTCCCATCTGGGCCTGCCCGTGGTCACCCATGACGCGGCGACATTTTCCCGCGTGGACCTGCCGCCCTTTCAGGCGGCGATCACGGCCGGAACCCGGGCCATCATGACCGCCCATGTGGAGCTTCCGGCCGTGGACCCGTCCATGGTCCCCTCCACCCTGTCGCAAAAGGTGCTCGTCGGGCTTTTACGAGAAAAACTCGGTTTCCAGGGGCTGATTTTTACCGACTCCCTGGGCATGGGGGCCATGGCCAATACCGTGGGCACGGTGGAGGCGGCGGCCAAAGCCCTGGCCGCCGGGGCCGACGTGCTGCTTTTCGGCGCGGACAAGGGGCACACCACGGACCAGCAGCGCCAGGCCCATGCCCGCATCGTGGCCGCCGTGCGCTCCGGAGAAATTCCCATGGCCCGCCTGGACGAGGCCGTGCGCCGCATTCTCACGGAGAAAAAACGCCTGGGGATTCTCGCGGCCAGGGACATCAAGGCCCCGGAAACCGATCCGCAGAAGCTGGCGACCCGCCTGGCCACCGCCGCCCACGTCCGGGAGGCGGATCGGATCGCCCGGCGCAGCATGACCCTTCTGCGCGACGACGCCCATCTGCTGCCCCTGAAAAAATCCGGCCTCACCCTGGTCATCCGCCCCCGGCGCGGCGCGCCGGATGTGGACGAACCAGCCGAGGCGGCGCTTTCCGCCTGGCCCGGCGTCCGGCTTGCGCCCGTTTCCGGCGACCCCTCGCCGACCGAGACCGCGGATGTCCTGGCCCTGGCCCGGGAGGCCCGGGCCGTGGTCCTGCTCGTCTCCGGTGCGGCCACGAAACCGGGTCAGGCCCGGCTGGCCCGGGAGCTTTTGGCGGCGCATCCGGGCAAGGTGGTGCTTGTGGCCTCGGGCGCGCCCTATGACGCAGCCCTTTTCCCCGACGCCTCATGCCTGGTCGCCACCTACGGCGATGTCCCGGCCTCCCTGACGGCTCTGGGGCAGTCCCTTTACGGCGACAATCCCTTTCGCGGCGTCTGCCCGGTCAATATCGGACTGGCCGGGCCTTTTGCCCCCGATTCCCCGTAACCGCCGTCGTCATCCGGGCGCCATGGCGCCTTCACACTTTCGCCATGAAAATGAGCGGCAAAGAGCAGGATTTTTCGGCGAAGAACAACGGTATACTTCCGCCGCACCCGCCTCATGCAGTTTTCTTGCAATGCAAAAATGCCGCAGTTGTCCGGTTGTGCCCGGCCCGGGAATGGGCTATCCTTTTCATGCCTGAAAATTCAGAGACACCCACGAGGAGACCTTCATGGACCAATCATCACCAGCCTTTTCCCCGTCCGTGAAAACGAGCGTTGTGGGGGCCGTAATGTGCACCCTCATTGTTGTGTCTTTCTTTTTCGCCAATCTGTGGGTGATGATCGCGTGCGTGGCGCTCGGCGCGGCCTGCGCCATCTGGCTGGCCATGACCGTTTCCGGTTCCGAAGGTTTGCTTATGGCCGGGCTCTCCAAGATCAATGAAAAGAAGCGGGACTTCCTGTTCGACGAGGTACACGCCTGGAAGGAACACGGCCCTCTGGCCGCGCTTGTTTCCGAAGTGGTGGGCTTCAATATGCATCGCCGGGAATTCTACCGGGGCGCGGTCCAGGCCGTCGGCACCCCGTTTCTCCTGTGCGACGAGAAGGGAATCGTGACCCATGTCAGCGACTCCATGGCCGCCCTGCTCAAAAAACCGACCAAGGACATCGTGGGGCAGACCGTCAGCCGGGCATTTTACGGCAAGGACGGATCGTCGATCACGGAGGAGGTTCTGCGCACCAAACGCAAGGTCGCCGAGGAAAAACGCCTGACTCTGTGGGACGGCCGCAGCGTGGACATCTTTTTTTATGTCGACTGCATCATGAATTCCAAAGGCGTGGAACTCGGCGCGGTGTTGTCGTTGATGGACATGACCCTGGCCAACGAGCAGCGCCTCAAGATCGACGAAACCCACGAGGAGATGCTGACGCTCGGCCGCCAGATCAACGAACTGGCCCAGCGGGTGGCCTCGGCCTCGGAGGAGCTGTCCGCCTCGGCCGACGAACAGGCCCGGGGGGCGCAACAGCAGAAGGGCCAGGCCGACACCGTGGCCACGGCCATGGAAGAGATGACGGCCACGGTCCTGGAGGTGGCCCAAAACGCCTCCAAGACCGCCGAGGCCGCCAATCACGCCAACAACGCCGCAAGCGACGGCTCTGGCCGGGTGCGCGAGGCCGTGGACGGCATCAACGAGGTGGCCCAGTCCGCAAGCAAGCTGGGGCAGGTGCTGACCGACCTTGATTCCCAGGCCGCCGAGATCGGGCGCATCATCGGGGTCATCAACGACATCGCGGACCAGACCAACCTGTTGGCCCTAAACGCCGCCATCGAGGCCGCCCGGGCCGGAGAGGCCGGACGCGGATTCGCCGTGGTGGCCGACGAGGTCAGAAAGCTCGCGGAAAAAACCATGACCGCCACCAAGGAGGTGGAGCAATCCATCGGCCGCATTCAGGACGGATCCCGCCAGGCCGTGTCCTCCATGCGCGACACCGAACGCCAGGTGGCCGCCGGGACCGAGGCCACGGGCAAGGCCGGAACCTCGCTGGAACTGATCATCCAAAGCATCCTGGACATGTCCGGCCAGGTGGCCCAGATCGCCACGGCCGCCGAGGAGCAGTCCGCCGCTGCCGAGGAGATCAACCACAGCATCGAGGAAATCGCCGTGGTGGCCACCGAGGCCGAAGAGGGCGCCACCCAGACGGCCCAGGCCACCCGGGAACTGGCGGCCCTGTCCCAGGAGCTGTTGACCCTGTCCCTGGCCTTTTCCGGAGAGACCGCCGACAGGACCAAGCTGCGGGGCTCCAAGGGCGACATGAAGGGCATCCTGCCCAAACTCATGCAGGAATTCATTCGCCAGAACTTTGACCGCAAGGTCTACGAACGCATGCAGGAAGAGATGGGCAAGCCCACGTTTCTGCCCACGGACAGCTATCCCGACCAGGTGCTCTCCCAGATGGCCGACCTGATCTCCGAGATGACCGGCCAGAGCCCCCGGGACATCTTCCTGAAGCTTGGCCGGTTCACCGTGCCCCAGTTCCACCGCATGTACCGCCGCTTCTTCAAGGCCAAGACCCTCAGGGAATTCTACCTGACCATGAACGACACCCATGCCCGGCTGACCAAGGAATTTCCAGGCATCCACCCGCCCCGCTTCACTTATGAAGACAAGGGCGACACCTTGGTCATGACCTACCACTCCAAGCGAGGCTATCCGCACTATTTCGAGGGCATTTTAAACGGCGCGGCCGAGTTTTTCAAAGAGCGGGTGAAGATCACCGTCACCACGGTCAATGCCGAATCCTCCCGGGCCGAAATCGTCTTCCCGGCCGGTTCCGCCAAGCCCCGGGCCTTGAGCTGACCCGCCACGCTTGAAACGACCCCTTCGGGCCGCCGTCCCCTTCCCGGGGATGGCGGCCCTTCCGCTTTGACGCCGGACCCGCCCGGGATTATCATACTTTTTTAATATGATTTATTCCGCATTGGCCGGACGCCCCTGACGCGGTATGGTCCGCCCGGGCGCCCCAGCGCCATGACAGGAGAGGAAAACAAGCCGCATGCCACACGCCGTCATCGAGGCCGTTTCGTCCATGGCCGCCGCGTCCCTGGACGTTTTCGTGGAATCGGCCCCGTACATGCTCTTTGGCATGTTCGTGGCCGGTTTGTTGCGGGCCTTTGCGCCCGAGGGGTTCATCTTTTCCCGGCTTGGCGGACGCGGCCCGGGCAGCGTCCTGTGGGCCTCGCTTCTGGGCGCGCCGCTGCCGCTGTGCAGTTGCGGGGTGATTCCGGCGGCGGCGGAGATACGGCGGCGCGGCGCGGGCAAGGGGGCCACGGCCGCGTTTCTCATCTCCACCCCGGAGACGGGCGTGGATTCCGTGGCCGTGACCTATGCCCTCCTGGGTCCGGCCATGGCCGTCATCCGCCCCGTGGCCGCCATCGTCACGGCCACCCTGGCCGGGCTGTTCGTCAACGCCCTGGACCGCGACCGGCCGACTGCGGCCGCCCCACAGGCCCCCCGCTCCGGGCGTGCCCTGCATGCCCCGGCGGATTTCGCCGCCGGGATGTCCACTCCCGACGCCTGCGCCAACGCCTGTACGGCCGGGTGCGACTGCGGCGGCGGGCCATCCCCGCAGTCATCGTTTCTCTCCCGCCTTGCAGCCGGGATACGCTACGCCTTCGGGGAGCTTTTGCCGGATATCGGCGGCTGGTTCGTGCTGGGGGTCGTGCTCTCCGGGATCATCAGCGCCCTTGTGCCGCCGGATTTCATCCAGGCCCGGCTGGGTTCCGGCATCCTGCCCATGCTGGCGGTCCTGGCCGTGGCCGTCCCCCTGTACGTCTGCGCCACGGCCTCCACCCCCATTGCCGCAGCGCTTCTGGTCAAGGGCCTGTCGCCGGGCGCGGCCCTGGTTTTCTTGCTGGCCGGACCAGCCACCAACGCCGCCACCCTGGCCGTGGCCGTCAAAATCCTGGGAAAACGCGGCGCGGCCTGCTACCTGACGGCCATCGTCGTCTGCTCCCTGGCCGCCGGTCTGTGCCTGGACGCCTTTTTTCCCGGCGTGGCCGCCAAAACCGCCGACTTCCTGGCCGCGTCCGGCGAGGACGCCCCCGGCCTGCCCTCGTATCTGGCGGCGGCGGTCCTGGCCGCCTGCCTGCTGTGGCCGCTCGTCGCCAAACGGCGCACCACCTGCGAGTGCGGATGCACCGGCCCGGACGCGCCCCGGCCATGACCACCCTCCAACCCGACACGTCTCCCGCAGCCGCATCTCCCGGCCCTGTCCGGTTTTCCCCGGCCAGTTCCCTGGCGGCCATG
>NZ_JAZHDB010000059.1:0-25346 GCF_036584575.1 Desulfolutivibrio sp. | reverse complement strand
ATTGAAGAAGGCCGTCCAGGGGGGGCCATCGCCGTGGAGGAAAAAACCGACATGGAGCAAGTGCCCCTGCCCCGGTACGATCTGGTCGATCCCCGGGACTACGACGCCATGCCCGTGCAGACCTCCCGGGGGTGCCCGTTCGCCTGCGAATTTTGCGACGTCATCAACCTGTTCGGCCGCACCCCCCGCTACAAATCCTCCCGCCAGGTGGTGGCCGAACTGGCGGCCATCCTGGAGACGGGGCACCGGGGCTCGGTCTTTTTCACCGACGACAATTTCATCGGCAACCCCAAACGGGCCAAGGAGCTTTTGCAGTCCATCGCCGAATGGAACCGGGGGCACGGGGAACCGTTTTGGTTCATCACCCAGGCCTCGGTGAACCTGGGCGGCAGCCCCGAGCTCATCGACCTCATGACGGCGGCCAATTTCGGCTACGTGTTCGTGGGCATCGAGTCCCCGGATACGGAGATTCTGGCCGCCACCCACAAATACCAGAACATCCGCCATCCGCTGCTGGAATCCATCCGGGCCATCGGGGCCGGAGGGCTGACGGTGGTGGGCAGCTTCATCCTGGGGTTCGACAACGAGGCCGCCGGGGCGGGAAGGCGGGTCACGGCCTTTGCCGAGGCGGCGCACATCCCCCTGGTGATGGTCAACACCCTTCAGGCCGTGCCCCAGACCGAACTGTGGCGGCGGCTTCGCGACGAGGGGCGGCTGGTGGACGGCGACGTGGGGGACTTGGCCACGGGGCCGATGAACTTTACGCCCACCCGGCCCATGCGCGACATCCTGACGGAGCAGATCGCGGCCTGGGACCGTCTGTACGACGTGTCCCACCACATGGAACGGGTGCTGGGCAACATTTTGGCCATGCGCCCTGTCAGGACCGAGCCGAACACGGGAAAAAAGCCCCCTTCGCGGGAAAAAAGGCCCCGGGCCACGGCCCTGGCCGATACGTGCAGCGAACTGCGGCTTTTGGCGCGGCTGGTGTGGCGGTTCGGGATCGTCTCGCGGCACCGGGGGCAGTTCTGGCGGCAGATGTATACCGTGGCCCGGAAAAATCCCTCGCGCTGGCGCCGGTACCTGACCCTTTTGGTCATGGGCGACGACATCCTGTCGTTTACGGCGGTCATCCGCGAGCGGGCCGCGCCGTCTTTGCGATAGCGCCGCGTCCCCGGACTCCGGATAGTCGGATTTCGTGCTGGGTTCTGAGGCCATAGCCCGTTTCTTCTGGAAACGGCCTCTTTTTTCCACGGGAGGCGCCTCACGTCCCGGGCGCGGCACATCCCATCCCCGGGGTGCGCCGCAGCCGTGTGGTCCGTTCCGACGGCGTGTCGCCCTGACGTCCGCCCCAGGCTATTTGTCGCCGCCGAGAATGCCCCCCAAAAGCGACCCGCCCACTCCGGCGACGCCTTTTTTCTCTTCGCGGCCCGCATAATTGGCCGAATGGATGCGGTCGGCCAGCCGGGAAAACGGCAGGCTTTGCAGATAGATCCGGCCGGGACCGGTCATGGAGGCCAAAAACATGCCCTCGCCCCCGAAAAGCGCGTTGGTGAAGCCGCCCACGAACCCGATGTCGTAGTCCACACTCTCCTCGAATCCGGCCAGACAGCCCGTGTCCACCCGCAGAACCTCCCCGGCGGCCAGCACCTTTTCGATGACCGTGCCCCCGGCGTGGATAAACGCCAGACCGTCGCCGGTGAGCTTTTGCAGGATAAATCCCTCGCCGCCGAACAGCCCCGCACCCAGGCGCTTGGTGAAGGCCACGGTGATGTCCACGCCCACGGCCGAGCACAGGTAGGCGTCTTTTTGGCACAGGAAGGCGCCGCCGTGGTCGGCCAGTTCGATGGGCACGATCTTGCCCGGATAGGGCGCCCCGAAGGCGGCCATGGCCGTGCCGGACCCGGCGTTTTCAAAGGTGGTGATGAAGAAGTTTTCCCCTGATACCATGCGTTTGAGGCCGCTCATGAGGCCCCCGGCGCCGGTGGCCATCTCGATGCCGCCTTCGAGGTAGAGCATGGCCCCGGTTTCGGCCCGAACGCCTTCGCCCGGATCCAGAATGATCTCCACAATCTGCATGTCGTCGCCCAAAATGCGATAGTCGATGTCGTCGGCCATGGGGCCTCCCGTGTGTCGTTGATTTTTTGGCGGGTCCGGCTAGTGTGCCGGAAAGCGTCCCCAGTGGAGAACCGCAATGCGCCGCAGACGCCGCGGGCGGCGTCCTTTTCCCGTCGCGGGCGGCGCGGGCGGCAAACGGAGTCACGAATGTCAGGCAGGAATTATCTGGGGCTGTGCGCCATCGTCAAGGACGAGCACCTCTTTTTGGAGGAGTTCGTGGCCTACCACCAGGCCATCGGTTTCGAGACGTTTATCATTTACGACAACGAAAGCGCCATCCCCGTGGCGCACACCCTGCGCGCCCAGGTGGAGCGGGGGCTGGTGAGGGTCGTTCCGGTTCGGGGCAAAAACATGCAGATGCCGTGCTATACCCACTGCCTGGAAACCTTCCGGAACAAGGCGGAGTTTCTGGCCTTCCTGGATGCGGACGAATTCGTGGTTCTTAAAAAACACGCCGACGCGCGGCTATGCGTCTTCGACTACGAGAAGCATCCCGGGCTGGCCATGCACTGGGTGACCTACGGCTCCTCGGGACGTCTGGGACGGCCGGGCGGCCTGGTCCTAGACACTTATACGCAGGCCCTGGCCGGGAACGTCCAAAACAACCAGCACGTCAAAAGCATCGTGAAAACGGCCTTGGCCGTGGCCGCCCGCGATCCGCACCAGTTCGTGTTCCGCGAGCCCGGCATGTGCTGTGTGGACGAGCGGGGCATGCCCGTGACCAGCGCCCTGTCGCCGTTTTGCGCCGACGTGGTCCAGGTGAACCACTACAGCTTCAAGTCGCAGGAGGATTACGAGGCCAAGATGAACAGGGGACGGGCCGACGTCGCGGCCCTGTGCGGCACGCGCACCCTGGGCCAGTTTTATGCCCAGGCCGCCGCGCCGGTCGTTTCGGCCCCGGTTCTGTCGCGACGCATGGCCGCCCGGATCAAGCGGGCCGTGGATACGGAGGCGCCTTCTCGCGAGATCGAGACGGATGCGGCCTGCCTTGCAGCGGCTGACGAGGCGGCCCTGGCCTGTGCCGTGGGACGGCTTATGGCCGAAAACAAGGCCGCCGTCGCGGCGGTGTCGCTTTTGTCCAGACGGTGCGCCGGGGACGGCGCATGGACGACGGCGGGACTTCTGGCCCTGGCCTGCGCCAGGCTCGGGATGCGCGAACGGGCCGTGGACCTGTGCCGGGAGCTGCTGGTGGCCGAACCCTCGGTGCGCTCCCATTTCCTTCATTTCCGGGTGCTTTTGGAGCTTGGGGAGAGGGCGGCGGCGGCGTCCGTGGGGCGGTACGTCAAATACGCCTGTGAACTGTTCGGCACGGCCGCTGCGCCCCAGTATGCGAAGCTTCGGGAGATCGACGCCCGGGAGGGGCTTGGGGTGTGGCCCCGGGAGCCATAAGGCCTGGGGCCTCTCCCCGGCCGAACCATCGCCCGCTATTCCTCTTTGCCCTTGCCCGGGCGCAGGTGCCCCATGACCCGCTCGAAGGCCTCCCGGGACTTGTCGGTCTCGATTTTGGCGATGTCCTCCCGGGGGATGAAATGGATGGCCCCGCAGGGACACATCTCCGCACAGGCCGGGGACAGCCCGATCTGCCGCCGTCCGGCGCACAGGTCGCACTTGGAGAGCATGACCCCGGTGTCGGTCTCGAACATGGCCGCATAGGGGCAGGCCAGAAGACACTGCCTGGTCTCGCAGCCCCGGCAGAGTTGCGGTTGCAGGATCATGGCCCCATCCTTGTCGCGCACGATGGCCCCGCGCTTGCAGACCTTGGCGCAGTTTGGGCTCTCGCAGTGGCGGCAGTACAGGGGGGCCATGACCCCCGAGGCCGTGCGCATCATGTGGATGCGCGGGGTGTCGTGGACGAACCGGCACACGTATTCGCAGGTCTCGCACCCGATGCAGGTGGAATAGTCGATGTACAGGACTTTTTGCTTGTGCGGCATGGGGCGTTACCTGTGCAGGCGGCCACCGGGGAAGCGGTCGGCCTCCCGGGCCACGAGGTCGTCGTAGGGGTAGTCGGCCAGGCGGTCCTGGTCTTTCAAATCCAGCCAGTTGGCCAGGGATCGGGCCGCGCGCAGGCCGCTGTAGACGGCCTTGCCGATCTTTGAGGGGCCGGTTAAGGCGTCGCCGGCCACGAACACGTTTTCGATGTCGGTCATGTGCAGCCAGCGCACCTCGCCCTTGCGCACGTTTTCCAGTCCCAGCTCCTTGGCGAACGGCGGGGTGGCCGTCTCGCCGATGGCCGTGACCACCAGATCGGCGTCGATGACCGTCACATGTTCACTGTCCGGCAGGGCGCAGCGTTTGCCGTCTGGCCCGGGCTGGCCCAGGGCCTTTTCCCGTATCTCCACGCCCGTGACCCGGTCCTGGCCGGTAAAGCGCAGGGGCGCGACCGACTCGTGCCACAGGGCCCCGGCCGCCTCCAGGCGGTCGATCTCGTACGAGCCGCACGGGGCCTCGTTTTTGGTGCGCCGGTAGAGCAGATGCACCTTGGCCGCGCCCAGAAAGATCGCGCTGTGCACCACGTCCACGGCGGAATGGCCTGCGCCGATGACCGCCACGGTCTTCCCGGCCACGTCCGGGGCCTTGATGCCCGGCCCGGCATATCCGGCGGCCCGGATGGGGAAAAGGAATTCAAGGCCCGCCATGACCCCGGGCAGACTCTCCCCCGGGATGCCCAGCCGCCGCGAGCGCCAGGAGCCGGTGCAGATGATGATGGCGTCGTGCTTTTTGACCAGGTCGCCCAGGCCGCGAACATCCGAGCAGAAATGGTCCCCTTCCTCGTCGTGCAGGGGGGCGCTGCAGCAGATCTTGGTGCGCGGGTGGAAGACCACGCCGTATTTCTTGGCCATGCGCCGCACCCCGGTCTCCACCCGTTCCTTGGGGATGCGGTGCCCGGGGATGCCGAAAAGCATCAGCCCGCCGGCCTTGGGCAGCTTGTCGTAGACCTCCACCTGATAGCCCAGGCAGGACAGGTATCCGGCGGCGGCCAGGCCCGAGGGCCCGGCCCCGATGATGCCCACGTTGCGCTCGGAGGCCGGGGGCGGGTCGCCGCAGAGGAAATTGAAGTTCATGGCGTTCATGGGCGTCCTTATGCGAACGAGGCGGCGTGGTCGCCGCGTCTGATTGTGGCGGGAATCCGCCGTCGTCCGGTCACCCGGGAAAACGGGCCGGGCACGATCCATGGTTGCCTTACCCAAAGGCGGCCCGGCACGCAATGGGCAAAACCTCGATATATTTTTCACGAAAGCCGTTGACACGGCTGGCTCGGGTCGATATAGGACAAATCGTGTCCGATATGTCTTTTTTCTTGCGGTGCGGACCGGAAAGGCGTTACATATCCGTGACCCGGACGGCCGTCCGGCGACGGATTTCGGGAAACCAGCCGCACGGGGAATGGAGAACGGGAAAACGCGGAAAGAAAAGGCGTGAACTCCTCTCCAAAACCGGTACAAGGAAAGAGACATGCGCCTGACAAGGTCCGGAGACTATGGAGTCCGATGTTTACTCTATTTGGCCCTGCATGCAGGGCGCGGCGTTGTGGGACGCAAGGAGATAGCGGAAGTCATGAACATCCCTGCCCAATACCTGGGAAAGGTGGCCCAGACCCTGGCCCGGGCCGGGCTCATCGCCATCCGCCAAGGGGCCAAGGGCGGCTACGAACTGGCCAGAGCCCCTCGAGAGATATCGCTTTTACAGGTGGTTGAGGCCGTGGATGGGGAAATCTATTTAAACGACTGTCTGCACCAGCTCGACATCTGCGAACGTCGGCCGGTGTGCGCGGTGCACCGGGTATGGGGCCGGGCCCGCAAGCAGTTGCGGGACATGCTTGGCGGAATCAGTCTTGCCGCACTGGTGGAAGAGGAATCGCGCACAGCCGGGAAGTCGTGCGGCGAATGCCCGGCCACACGCGGCCAAACCCTGGAGGGGAAAGGAGAGTAAGATGGACACGCTCATGCTTTCACGATTGCAGTTCGCCTTTGCCACGTTCATCCATTTCATCTTTGTGCCGCTCACCCTTGGGCTTTCCATCCTGGTGGCCTACATGGAAACCAAGTATGTGCGCACGGGCGACGAAACGTACAAAAAGATGGCCAAGTTCTGGGGAAAATTGTTTCTGATCAACTTCGCCCTGGGAGTGGTTACGGGCATCACCCTGGAATTCCAGTTCGGCACCAACTGGTCGCGCTATTCGACGTATGTTGGTGACATTTTCGGGTCGCTTCTGGCCATCGAGGCCACGGCGGCCTTTTTTCTGGAATCCACGTTCGTGGCCGTGTGGGTGTTTGGCTGGAAAAAGCTCTCCAAGACGTTTCATGCGGTCTGTATCTGGATCGTCGCCTTCGCCGCCAACCTCTCGGCCCTGTGGATCATCCTGGCCAACGGTTTCATGCAGAACCCCATGGGCTACGTGATCCGTAACGGCCGGGCCGAACTCGACAGCTTCTACGCGGTCATCACCAACGGATTCGCCTGGAGCCAGTACATCCACACGGTCGTGGGCTCCTATGTCCTGGCCGGATTCTTCGTCATGGGCGTATCGGCCTGGCATCTTTTGCGCAAGCAGAACATCGACTTTTTCGGCAAGTCATTCCGCATCGGCCTGGGTTTCGCCCTGGTCGCCTCGCTGGTCGTGGCCATCCAGGGCCATACCCACGGCAACGAAGTGGCCCGGGTCCAGCCGGCCAAGCTGGCGGCCATGGAATCCCACTGGGAGACCGGCACGCACGTGCCCATGTATCTGTTTTCCATCCCTGACGAGAAAAACGAGAGAAACAGCGTGGAGGCCTTCGGCATCCCCAGCATGCTGAGCATCCTGGCCTTCAACGACCCGGCCGCCGAGGTCAAGGGCTTAAAGGCCTTCGCCCCCGAGGACCGGCCGCCCGTGACCCTGACCTTTGTGTCCTTCAGGCTCATGGTGGGGTTTGGCACGCTCATGATCCTCCTCACCGTCTGGGGCTTTCTCAAGCGCAACAACCTCCTCGACAATCCGCGCTACCTTCAGCTCATGGTCTGGGCCATACCGGTGCCGTACCTGACGCTGCAGGCCGGATGGGCCGTGGCCGAGGTGGGGCGGCAGCCATGGATCGTCTATGGGCTGATGCGCACCAAGGACGCGGTGTCGCCCATCGCCACCTCCCAGGTGGCCGTGAGCCTGGCGGCGTTCGTGGTGGTCTATCTGCTCCTGGCTTCCCTGGACATCTACCTTCTGGCCAAGTACGCCCGCAAAGTCCCGGCGTAGGTTGCCTGTAACGCGTTGACCAATGCCGCACGCGGCCGTTTTGCCCGGGACTGCGGGCAGGATGGCTGAAGCAAAAGGAGAAGGCCATGGATCTCGGTACCATCTGGTTCATCTTGTGGGGTGTTTTGTGGGCCGTGTACTTCATTCTCGACGGCTTCGACCTTGGGCTGGGGACGCTTCTGCCCTTTTTGGCCAAGACTGAGGACGAAAAACGCACCTTCTACAACGCCATGGGGCCGTTTTGGGACGGCAACGAGGTGTGGTTGATCACGGCCGGAGGCGTGACCTTCGCGGCCTTTCCGACGACCTACGCGGTCATGTTCTCGGGCCTGTATTCGGCCCTGATGCTGCTTCTGTTCGCCCTGATCATCCGGGGCGTATGCTTCGAATTCCGCAGCAAGGTGGAGAGCCCGGGCTGGAAGAAGCTGTGGGACGCCTGTCTTTTCATCGGCAGCTTCGCCCCGGCACTGCTTCTTGGGGTGGCCTTCGCCAACATCTTCAAGGGTATCCCCATCGATCAGGACCACATCTTCCAGGGCACGCTTTTCACCCTGCTCAACCCCTACGGCCTGGCCGGGGGCATCCTTTTCGTTCTCATGTTCGCCCACCATGGGGCCCTGTGGCTGGCCATCAAGTCCGAGGGAAGCCTGCGGGAGCGGGCCTTCGCCATGGCCGCCAAGCTGTGGCCGATCATGGCCGGGTGGATCGTGCTCTTTTTGGTCTTCAGCATGTTCGCCACCAACCTGTTCTCCAACTACCTGCGCTGGCCGCTGCTCCTGGCCATCCTGCTCATCCCCGTGGGCGGGCTGGTCCTGACCAAGGTCTACGCCGCCAAGGCCCGGGCCTGGGCGGCCTGGGCCGCGTCGGCGGCGGTGATCGGCGGCACGGCCCTTTTCGGGGTCATGGGCATCTTCCCGGCCCTTCTGCCGTCGAGCATAAACCCCGCCTTCAGCATGACCATCGAGAATTCGTCCTCCTCGCCGCTGACCCTGTCCATCATGCTGGGCGTGGCCTTGGTGTTCGTTCCCGTGGTCATCGCCTACCAGATCTGGAACTTTAGAACCTTCCGCCATCCGGTGACCAAGGACGATCTGGATTACGAAGAGGCGTATTAATCAGGCAACCCGCACCCCTCCTCATATGGCAGGCTGCTCCGGGATGGTCCCGGGGCGGCCTGCCGTTGTTTTGGGGAGATGGTCGGGGCACGCGGGGGCGGTGCGGAGTGGGACGGTCTGGGAGATGAAAGAGGCCGTAACAATCTTGTGAAATCCGTCGCGAAACGGGCGGCCGGGGCATGGCCTTTTGCGGCGAAATGTGCTATCCTTTAAAAAATAATATGTGATTTCAATATGATCCTGGGCGATCGGACATCCCGAGGCACACGCGGGCCCCTGCCGCCATACCGGTGCGCCGCACCGTCCCCGCTCCCGCGCGTAAGCGAAAGGAGATGCCATCATGCTTGCTCTGTTGCGCCGCCTAGCACCCCGCAGGCGCGTCTATATGACCGGCCTTCTGGAACATTACGCCCCCGTGGCCCGGAGTCTGGCCGTGGTGGAGGAGGCGTTTGGCCGTTACGTGCGTAAAAGCGCCGATCGGGGATATCAAATGCTGGCCGGACGCATCGACGCCCTGGAAGGCGAGGCCGACCGCATCGAACGCCGGGTGCGCAACCATCTGCCCCCGGCCGGGCTCATGGTCGTGGATAAGACCCTGTTTTTCACCTACACGCGCCACCAGGACAATATCCTGGACGCCGCCCAGGAGGCCCTGACCTGGCTTGGCCTGGGCGACCCGGACGTGCCGCCGGACGTGCTCGACCTCTTTGGGGAATACCTGACCCGGGTGAAAAAGACCGTGCGCCGCTTGAAACCCGCCCTGGCCGACACCGTCGCCCTCGTTCTGGAGGGAACCCTTGACCGGACGGCGGTCAAACGCCGCCACCACGAGGTGCGTCAGCGCCACCTGAAGGCGCAGCGGGTGCGCCGCGACCTTCTGGCCTCGCTTTTCGCGGCCACGGCCGATTTCCGGGACGTGTACCGCCTGTTGCATGTCCTGGAATGCCTGGAGCACATGAGCCACGAAGCCGAGGCCTGCGCCGACACCCTGCGGGCCATGATCGCCCGGTAGGGCGGCGGGATGGGGGGCCGGGGAGAGGCCTCCGGCGGCCAAAGGGTGCGCGCCCCCTTTGGAATCCCCGAAGAGGGAGCAGGAGTGCCGCCGCGCCGTGCCGCAGGGGCTCCGAATCCGGCCGTCAGCCTTTCGCCGCGTGCCGGGCCATGGCCGCCACGATCAGATGGTGAAAAGGCAGGATGATCTTGAAATAGACCGGGCCGATCCAGTGCCGGTAGCGCACGATGGTCGCCACATGGCGCAGACTCTCCCCGGCCTCGCCGGTCCCGGCGAAAATCGCCAGATGGGCGGTCAGGTGCCTGTCCGAGGCCGCGGCGATCCAGTACCGTCCCTTCTCGGCCGCCGTGACCGTGAAAAACGAGGCCTTTGCCCCGGGCAGAAAGGAAACCTCCGAAAGCCGTTCCCCCCTCACGCCCGATTCCTGGCGAAGCCCCAAAAGCCCTGCCAATAGCCCGCGCAGGCGATACAGCACCCGCACCCATCCGGGCCGGTAGGACAGAAGATCCGCCGCGAATCGGCCAAGCTCCTTGCCGCTTTGCACGGTCTTTACGTCCACATGGTCGGCCCCGTCGGCCAGGGCCGCAATCTCCGGCAGGGATGCCGCGCTGCGCAGGTCTGCCCATTTCCTGGCGCCTCCCATGAAAAACACCTCCGTGGAATTTTTAAAATCAGGATATGCCCAGAAGGCGCAGCACCTCGAAGCAGATGGCCCCCATGACCGCCGCCGCCGGAATGGTCAGCACCCAGGCCATGACCAGGTTTCCGGCCACCCCCCAGCGCACGGCGGACAGCCGTTTCGAGGCCCCCACGCCGATGACCGCCGTGGAGATGGTGTGGGTGGTGCTGATGGGCGCGCCGAAGGCCGAGGCCCCGGTGATGACAAGGGCGGCGGCGGTCTCGGCCGCAAAGCCGTGGATGGGTTCGAGCTTGAAGATCTTGTGCCCCATGGTCTTGACGATCTTCCAGCCCCCCGTGGCCGTGCCCAGGCCCATGGCCAGGGCGCAGGACAGCTTGACCCACAGCGGAACGGTCATCTCCGGTATCTGATGGAAGGTGAAAAGGGCCAGGGTGATGATGCCCATGGTCTTTTGGGCGTCATTTAGGCCGTGGCTGGTGGCCATGAACGCCGAGGACACGATCTGCAGTTTCTTGAAGGCGTGGTTGACCTTGGTGGGATGGGCCTTGATCAGCATCCAGGAAAGGGAGACCATGAGCAGGTAGCCGCACAAAAAACCGGCCAGGGGCGAAAAGACCAGGGGCAGAAGGATCTTTTCCGCGATGCTTGGATAGTTGGGGGCGTCAAGGCCGCCGTAGGCGATGGTGGCGCCGATGAGCCCGCCGATGAGCGCGTGGGAGGAGGACGAGGGAAGCCCCAGATACCAGGTCAGCAGGTTCCAGACGATGGCCCCGAACAGGGCCGAGAGCACCAGCCCCTGGCTGCCTGCGACCATTTCGGGGCTGACGATGCCGCTGCCTATGGTGTGGGCCACGGCCGTACCCAGAAACGCCCCCGCCAGATTCAGGGAGGCGGCCATGACCACCGCCACCTGGGGCGAGAGCACCTTGGTGGAGACGATGGTGGCGATGGCGTTGGCGCTGTCGTGAGCCCCGTTGGTGAAATCGAAGACCAGGGCGATGGCCACCACGGCGATGAGCAGGAAAGGGATCTCAAGCATTTTTCAGCATGACTCCTTCCAAAATGTCTCCCAGGGTGTCCACCCGGTCCACGGCGCTTTCGATGCGGTCGTAGATATGGCTCCATTTGACGATTTCCAGGATTGTGCCGTAATCCTTGGCCTCACAGTCGTACATTTCGCCGATGCCCACCAAAAGCAGGGTCTCGCTTTCGTACTTCAGCCAGCGGATGCGCTCCATGCTCGTATCGCCCGTCTTGTTGCAGGCCAGCTTCGCCAGCATTTTGCCCGATTCCTCCACCATGCCCCGGATGTTCTGGGCCAGCTTTTTGGCCGGATAGCGCATGCGCGACGGTTCGTAGACCTCCATGCGGGTGGAGACGGCCTTGATGGCGTTTAAGATGTCTTCCTGGGAGACGTTGATGTCGTGGATGTCCTCCCGGTCGAGGGGGGTGATGAACGTCAGCGACAACTCCCGGGCGATGTTCCGGGAGATGACGTTGCCCTCGGACTCGATGATGTTCACCTGCTTGCACACTTCCTCGGTGTCGGCCCCGTCTTCGAAAAGCGTACAGAGATGTCCGGCGGCACGTTGCAATTTTCGGTTTTGCTCCTCGAAAAGCTTGAAGAATTTCACCGTGCGGGGAAAGAAGCTAAAACCCATGGCCGTCTCCTTGTCTCGGCAATGATGCGCCGGAATCCGGGTTATGCGGGTTCGGAACCGCTCGCGGGGGCCAGTGGCAGGCAGACCAGGAGCGCCCCGTTTTCGCCTGGGGCCAGCCTGCCGCCATAGGCCGACAGAAAATCCGCCGCCAGTCCCGTCCCCTCGCCGCATCCCCGGGCCGCCGCCGGGGACGCCAGATCCGAAGCGCCGGGAAATTCGATGCCGAGGCCCTCGTCCCGGCGCGACAACACCACCGGCCGGTCGTCGCCGGAGGCCGCCGTGCGCTCCAGGCACAGGACGAACACCCGGCCCAGGCCGTTTGGCTCCACCTCGGCCGTGAAATCGCCGTCCCCCTGGACGGTAAGGCGCGGCGGCTCGGCGTCCGGGCGGCGTACCGCGGCCTCGCGCAGGGCGTTTTCCAGGATGCGCCGGACGTCGGTCCGGGGCGGGCGGTCCATGCTGGCGGAGAACCGCGCGGCCGCCATGGCCATGAGGTCGGCCACGGCGTCGTCCATCTCCCGGGAAAACCGCATTGCGGCGTCAATGGCCGTACCGGCCCGGGCCGGATCGCGGGACAGCGTGCCCCGGGCCATGTCCAGGTAGCCCGCGATCTTGGTCAGGGGGGTGCGCAGGCGATGCGAGGCCTCGCGCACGAAGTCGCGGATGTTGGCCTCCATGCGGCTTTGCCCCGTGACGTCGCGTAGCGTCAGGATCAGCCGCCGCCGCCCGTCCTGGTCCGTGAACGGCGCCAGATTCGCCTCCACGTCCCGGTCCCCGGTAATGGTGAAGCGGCGCGTGGCGGTTTTGGCCTGGGGATCGTGCAGCATGGCCGCCACCTCGGCATGCACGGCCGGTCCCAGGGGGGTTTCGATGGGCAGGCGGCCGCAAAGCTCCCCCGGTCCCGCCAGCCGGGCCAGGGGGGCGTTGTGGGAGGCGATGCGTCCATCCGGGCACAGGACCGCCAGCCCTTCGTCCAGGCCGTCCAGCACGGCGGCATGGCGGTTGCGCTGGCCCTCGATGGCGGCCACGTTTTTGCCCACCCGCTCGGCCATGGCGTTATAGGCCTCGGCCAGACCGGAAAATTCCCGATCCGAGAGATACAGGCGGCGCTTGTAGTCGCCGTCGCCCAGGGCCTTTAAGGCCAGGGTCAGTTCCTTGATGGTTCCGGTCAGGCTGCGGGCCGGCAAAAGGGACAAAAAACCCCCGAACAAGAGCACGATGCCCAGCGCCCCCAGGATGACGCCCCGGAAACGGGCCAGATCCCTGGTGACGGCGTGATAGGGCACGGCCACCCGCAAGACCCCGTCGGGCAGGCCCGGGAGGTTGTCGGCGCGCATGGCGGCGTAGACCGTCTGCCTGCCCGTGGTGCGGCTATGGCGCACGTCCGTGCCGAAACCCGAGGCCAGGGCGGCCACCACCTCGGGGCGTCCGGCATGGTCCTCGAGCTCGGCGGTGTCGCGACCGGGCACCTCGGTATCGGCCAGCACCCGGCCGCCCGCGATGTAGGTGATCCGGGCCCCCAGGTGGCGGCCCATGTCGGCGGCCCAGTCCGGCAGGCCCTCCAGGGTGACCCGCTGCGGCGGCTCGGGCTGGGCCGCCGGGGCGGCGCCGTCGGCCAATCCCGGCCGATCCGGGGCCTCGCGCATAAGCCACAGGACCAGTTCCAACGTGCTGGTGGCCTGCCCCTGGGCGTCCTCGACCAAAAGCCCCTCGGTCTGCCGGATGAAAAACCAAAAGACCAGGCATAAAAGGAAGAAAAATGCCGTCAGGCTGAGAAACAGGGTGCGTACATGCAGAGAGGGCCGTTGCATCAAGGGAGTGTCCGGGGGTTGGGGTTCGTTTGCGCCGCAACGTCCATGGGGCGGCGCGCCTGGTGTGGCGTCCCTTGAAAAATACGCCAGTATTTTTTCAAGAAAAAAAGAAGTATTTCAGATTGTTGTTTTTCAAATCCGGCGCCTCGCTTTCGAGGACACGACACCAGCCGGGGCGTCGGTCATGGGGTCCGCTCCGTGGCGTCGTCGACGGGCGGCGGGGCGTCCCACTGCGGCGATTCTGCGGCCGGACATCGCCCGGCCAGCTTTTGCAGCTCGTCCAGGTATTCCTGGTAGTGGCTCAGGTAAAAGGACAGGGCCCGGGCGAAGTTCTTGCCCACCAAGCCGTCCAGGAACAGGCGGCTGATCTCGTGTTCCCGGCGCAGCACATATTGCGAAAGCAGAAAGGCCCGACGTTCGTCCTGGGACATGCCCGGGATGAGCAGGCGCAAAACCGTACGGGCCCGGGGTTGGTACATCCAGAAATAGAGCAGATCAAGGGCGTTGACGTAGAGGATCTTTTCCAGGTCGGACTTGTCCGTGGACAGGGCCTCGGAAAGCTCCTGGGGCGATTCGAGCAGGCTCTCCACGTCCTTTTGGGGAAAGCGCACCTCCAGGGTGGAATAGGTTTCGTAGAGCTTCTTGGACTTGGCCTTGTAGTCGCGAAGCCGCATGGCGATGTACTTGGAGCGGTCGGCCAGGCCTTCGATCACCCCGGCCACCCCGTCCGAGCACAGCTTGGAGATAATCGCCGCCCATTGCTGCATGATGGCCCCGGCGTCGGGCGCCCCGGCCAGGGACAGAAGGCCCGAGATCAGGGCGTTGACGCCGATGGCCAGGGGGATGGACACGGCGCTGCGAAACAGGTTTCCGGTGACGGCCCGGCGCGGCAGGCCCCGGAAGGCGTTGTGGGTGGCGATGTAGACGCCGTTGACTGCGGCCATGACCGTGTACAGGGCCACGGGGTTGCTCTGGGCGGTGATCTGGAAGCCCTGGTCCATCACCAGGGTCTTGACCACATAGTCCAGAAGCGGAACCGAAAAGCCCGTATAGAGCAGGGAATCGGCCAGCCGCGAGAAGCTGACGTATTCGTTCCATTTGAGCACCGGCGACCGGCGAAGCCCCCCCGATCCGAACACCGACTGGATGACGTTGCGCAGCCCGGTGATGCCGAACCAGATAAGGGGGCCGAACCAGCACAGCACCCACCAGTCCTTGGTCAGGCCAAACGACAGGGCGGCCGGGATGAATCCGGCCAGGATCTTGAGGCTGTTTTTGACGGCGCTGTTGGCGTAGCGGAAACAAAATTTCGGGGTGCGCGGCCCGGCCAGGAGTTTGCGTTTGTACACCTCGCCGCTCGGGGGCTGGATGCCGCCCAGGGTGTAGATGTTGGCGGTTTTTTCCGAGGCGTGGAAGTAGCGGGTTCTGGACCACTTGAGGCTGGGCCTCAGCGCCGCGTGCCGGAACACCGGGGAAAAAAGCGCCAGCCGGGCCGCCCGCAGGGACATGGGCGAGGCCCCGGCGGCGGTGTGGTACTGAAGGGAGGGAACCACCTCGACCCCCACCGGCAGGGCCTTGCGCTGGTGGCTGTGTCGGCGTTCCAGGTGGCGTGCGGCCCGGGCGGGCAGGGTGTCCTTGACCACCAGGCCCATGCCGTGGTGGCGGCAGGACTGGCCCGTGGAGTCGGTGCCGATGCAGGCCCGAAGCGGGGTGGACTTGTAGTAGTCCATGAGTCCGGCCATGTTGTCCAGGACGCACGAGAGGCGCTTGCCCTTCTCCTCGCTCCCGGGGCCGTCCCGGTCTTCCAGGCGGCGCATGATGCGGCGCACGAACTTTTTGATCTTAACCGGGTTGCCGGAGTTGACCACGGCGATAAGCTCAATGATCTCGGCGTTGTCCTTGGAGGGATCGACCTCGAAATCGTGAAGGTTGAAGATCTCCACATGGGTCACGGCCCCCCGGCATTCGCTTAAGATCATGAGCACGTCTTCGGGGCCGTGTCCGTCCAGGGTCAGGACGAAACGGTTCAGGGAGTGGAACTCGTGGATGGTCTCGATGAGTTCGCACGGCGTCAGGCGCAGGATGTCCGGGCAGTCGGCGGTATTGCAGGGGATGTCCGGATTTTTCAGCCCGGGATTTTGTTCCGGGGAGAGATGGGCCTCGATGAGGTGTTCGGGGCTGAAGCGGTCCATGTGGGTGAAGACCGCCGAAAGCTCCGGCCCCTGGGGAGCGGCCCCGGCCGCGAGCAGGCCGTCGGCCTTGCGGGTCAGGGCCTCCTGCACGGCGTTTTGGGCGAAGCGTCCCAGGTGCATGAGCGAGGCCTGTCCGGCCCCCACGAAGGCCGTGAAGGCCTCGGGGTCCAGGGCGGGGACGTCCACGCCGCAGATTTCGCCGATGGCCTGGCGGTGCGCGGCGTTGAAGGCCGTAAGCGCCTCCATGACGTAGTGCTTCTGGAACTGGGCGGCCTCGCGCCCCCGGCGCAGAAACGCCCCCACCTCGGGCTTGGTCAAAAACTCCAGGAATTCTTCCAGCTCATGGAATCCCCGGGGAATCCAGATCATCTTCAGATAGCCCCCGGCATGCCGGGTGCGGTATTCCAGGCCGATGCGCACGGCGATGCCCATGATCCGGGCGGCCTGGTACAGTTCCGAGGCCACCTCGGGGCGCACGAAATTGTTGTGGATGACCGTGAGCTTGCGGATGCCCTTGATCCAGGCGTCCATGATCAGGTGGGTGGGAGATTTGCGGCCCTTGGTGTTGGCGTCGTGGACGTGGTCGTCGAAGGCCAGCTGGTTCCACTCCTCGGGCATCTCCAGCAGGTGGTGCTCGGCCAGGCCTCGGCGCACGATGCGCGGCTTGCCCGAGGAGGCCGCCCGGAAATCGTGGGCCAGTTCAAGCTGGCGCAGGGGGTCGTCCTTGGCCCGCACCAATTCCTTTATGATCTGCAATAAAAGCCGGGCCGTGTTTTTTTGCAGGTCGCTTTCGGCCGAAAAAAGCACCTCGTCGCGAAGCGACCGCAGGGCCTTGATGCGGTCTCCGGCCATGCCCGCCTCCAGCGACCCCAGCAGGTGGATGATGGCGTAGGCCATGCGCAACTCGCGCGGCGCGGCCATTTCCTTGATGCCGTGGGGGTGCAGGTAGGGGGTGAGCAGGCGGCGCAGGCCGGGATACTTTTTGCGGCCAAGGACGTCGCCGACGATTTTGAGCAGGGCGTGGTCTTCGCGGTCGAACAAAAGCCGTGAGAGAAGACCACCCTCGGACGGATCGTGGGGCTTCGCCGAGTGCGGCGGCCCGGGGAGGGCGGAGGTGGGTTCGTTTCGCCACATATTCGTAACAACAGCGTCCGATTCTTCACGAGATTATGCCAATGGTTGCCCTTCGGCGTCAAGGAGCGTCCCATGGTCCGCAGACCTCCACAGACCCGCCATGCCCGGCGGGGCGCTTTGGGGACTGTGTCCCCTCGGCCCCTGGGGGCGTCGCCGGGGAACGCGGCGCATCAGGCGCTCTTTTCCCTGCCTGGGGGCTTTGGCGTTGACATCGGGACACCCATGGGCGATTCGTGACCATGGCCCACCCGAGCCAGGGCGTCCGGCGGGCTGGCCGTCCAGGGCGCAGGCATGGGGCCGGACGTATCTATGAATGAAAAGTTGCCGTCACGCAAAGACGAACAGGCCGACGGGCATCCCCTGAGGCTCTTGCTCACGGTCCCGATGGTGCTTTTGACCCTTTTGGCGGCAGGGATCGTAGGCGGCTTCGCCCTGTTCGACAGTAAGATCGCCGTGGGAGAGGTGGCTGCGAAGCTCCGGGCCGAGGTGCTGGCCCGGGTGGACGTGCAACTGCGCGAATATCTGTCCATCCCCCCGGCGGTCAACGCCGCAAACGCCATGGCCCTGTCCCTTGGCCTCCTCGATCCGGACGATCCCGGCAATCGCCAGCGGTATTTCTACGGGGCGGTGGCCTCCAGGCCCTCCATCGCCTACAGCTTCTTCGGCGCCCCTGACGGCTCGTTTTGCGGGGCCAGGCGGCTGACCGAGGGAGAATTGCAGATCGTGCGGGCCGGGCCGGAAACCGGCGGCGACTCCCACAATTTCGCCGTTTCGGTCCCGGGCCAGGCCGGTGAGCTCAAAAACGTCTATCCCGGCTTCGATCCCCGTACCCGGCCCTGGTACAAGGCGGGCGCGTCCGTCGGCGGCCCGGTGTGGACCCCCATTTATCGCCATTTCGCCCTCAAGGACATGGCCCTTACCGCCGCGCTCCCGGCCTACGATGCGGCGGGGCGGCTTCTGGGCGTGTTCGGCGTGGACTACGTGCTGGGGCAGATACACGATTTTTTGCGTACCATCCGGGTAGGCGAGCATGGCGGGGTGTTTCTCCTGGAGCGGTCGGGCGATCTGGTGGCGGCATCGGCCATGCCGCCTGCGGCCGGGCTTTTTACGCGCCAGGGCGATGCCTACGTCCGCATCCAGGCGGCGGCCTGCGGCCTGCCCATGGTGGAGGCCGCCGCCGGGGCCATGGCTGGTCACGGAGGCGGGTTGGCCGGGATCGACCGGGAAATTCTTCTGGAGTTTTCCCTTGAAGGGGAACGGTATTTCCTCCAGGCCTCACCGTTTCGCGACGGCATGGGGCTGGACTGGATCATGGCCGCCGTGGCCCCCGAGTCGGATTTCATGGCCAGGGTGGGCAGCCAGGCGGCGCGCACCGTGGGCATGCTGCTTTTGGTCGTGGGGTTGGCGACCGGGGCGGGACTTTTTATCGCCGGCCGCCTGTCGGCCCCGGTGGAGAACCTCAGCCGGGCCGCAGCGGCCCTGGCCTCCGGACAGTGGGATCACCCCGTCGACAGCGAGGGCCATGCCCGGGAACTGCGGCAACTGGCCCTGTCTTTTTCCGGGATGCGGGGACAGCTTCGGGAGTCGTTCGCCGAACTTGAGGCCCGAAGCGCCACCATCGCCGAGCAGAATCGCACCCTGGAGGACCGGGTGGCCCGGCGCACCCAGGAACTGGGCCGCTTAAACAACCGCCTGCGGGCCATCTTCGACGCCATCCCCGGGCACATCCACGTCATCGGCCGGGACTACCGGGTGGTGGACGTGGGGGACAAGCTGCTGCGGGCCATGGGCAAAACGCGCCAGGAGGTGGTGGGGCGGCTGTGTCACGAGGTCTTCCGGGATCTTCCGGCCGTGTGCGACGCGTGTCCCGTGGTCGGCCCCGACGCGGCGGCGCGCATTCATACCCGGCCCTCCACCCCCGAGGAGGAAGCCCGCCTGGGCATGGCGTTCATGGTCTATTCCGCGCCGGTTCTCGACGAAAACGGAGCGGTGTGGGGTTTTATCGAATGCCTCATGGACATCACCCAGCTTCGGGTCGTGGAACGGGAGCTGGTGCGGGCCAAGGAGCTGGCCGAGGAGGCGGCCCGGGTCAAGGGCGCGTTTTTGGCGGGCATGAGCCACGAGATCCGCACCCCTCTCAACTCCATCATCGGCCTAACCGAGATCACCCTGCAGACCGGGCTCGATCCGGAGCAGCGCGACCACTTACAGACCGTGCGCGAGGCAGGCGCGGCCCTTCTGGCCCTGGTCAACGACATCCTGGATTTTTCCCGCCTGGACAGCCAGGGACTTGAACTGCGCGATGAGCATTTCTCCCTGCCCCGGGTCATTTCCTCCGTGTCCCGCACGCTTCGGGTCCAGGCCCGCAAAAAGGGCGTGGGGCTGCGGGCGCGCATGAAAAAGGGCTGTCCCATGGCCAGCCGGGGCGACCCGGATCGGCTGCGCCAGGTTCTGGTCAATCTGGTGGGCAACGCGGTCAAGTTCACGGGGCAGGGCGAGGTTGTGTTTTGGGCCGAGCCGTGGTCCGGGGACGGCGTTTCGTCCAGGGACGCGGACAGGGGCGATGCGCCCGGGTGGGTGAAATTTTTCGTGCGCGACACCGGCATCGGCATCCCGCCGGAGAAGATCGACGTGATTTTTGATCCCTTCCGGCAGGCCGATGGCTCCATCACCCGTAAATACGGCGGCACGGGTCTGGGTCTGGCCATCTGCAAGCAGCTCGTGGAACGCATGGGCGGAGAGATCGGGGTGGAAAGCACGCCGGGGAAGGGCAGCACGTTTTTTTTCACCCTGCCCCTTTGGCCGGGTGATCCGGCCAGGGTGCGCAAGAAACGGGTCGCCCTGGTGTCCATGGAGGCCCTGCGCGCCGCATCGCGCCCCCTGCGCGTGCTCCTGGCCGAAGACAACGTGATGAACATCAAACTGGCCAAGGCCCTGCTCGGCCGGTTGGGGCATGCCACGTACACGGCCAAAAATGGCATGGAGGCCCTGGACCTGCTCTCCCGGGAGTCCTTTGACGTGGTGCTCATGGACCTGGAGATGCCCGGAATGGATGGGCTGACCGCTGCCCGGGCCATCCGGCAGGGGCAGGCCGGACGGGCCGCCATGACCATCCCGGTGGTGGCCATGACCGCCCATGCCGTGGACGGCATGGAGGGCCAGTGCCGTGCGGCGGGCATGAACGGGTTTGTGCCCAAGCCCGTCGATTTCGAGAAATTGGCCCGGGTCCTCGGCGAGGTGGTTCCCCCTGGGGCGGGTGTGCGCGACCTGCCGATCCCCTCCGGCCTCCCGGCGCCCACGGTCTCGCCTGCGCAACCATCCCCGGTGCAGGGGCCGCCTGCGGCCGAGGCGGTCAACGTGGCCGAGGCCCTGGAAAAGCTCGGCGGCGACGTGGAGCTGTATCTGGAGTTGTGTCGGCTCTACCTCGACGAGCTTGCCCCGCGTCGCGACCAGTTGGCCCGGTTGCGCACGGAGGGGACGGCCGACGAAGTGTTCCGGATGGCCCATTCCTGCAAAAACTCCTGCGGGGCCATCGGGGCGGGGGGGGGGCTGGAACTGTCCTCGCACACGGAAAAAGCGGCCCGAAGCGGCGACCTGGAGCAGGCCCGGGCGGCCCTGGCCGAGCTTGACGCGGAAATGCTCCGGGTGGAGGCGACGGTACGCCGGATCGTGGACGATCCCGGGGCCTTCGGGCTGGATGGGCCGCCCGGCGAGTCCATGGGGGGCGGCGGCGCCTTGTGACGGGTTACGAAAAATACGCCAGTGTTTTGTGGTAAAAAAGTTGGTATTTCAAAATGTTGTCTTGGACTTCAGGTATGCCGGTTTCGGGGACGCGACCTGGGCTCGGCGGCTCGGAGGGGCTTTCGCCGGAGTCATCCCCGGTATTTCACATCCTCGCGCCAGGCATTGAACCGGGCGCAGCAGCCCTCGCCCACGCCCAGCAGAAACCGGTAGCGTTCTCCCTGTTCGGGATCTTCCGCCAGACGGCATTTGTAGCGCGCCTCGGCCTCGCCCCAGTACAATTCCGGACAACGCTTCTGGTAGCCGTGCAGGATGTGCGATTCCCGGCACTGGTCGGTTAAGCAGCACCAGCCGCAGCCCACGCAGGGCACGGCGCTCAAGCCGAAAGCAGACGCGCTGCATGGTCGGCTGATTTTTCGGCCGACCATGCGGGGGCGCCCCGGCGCAATCGGTCGGAGGCCTCTGGGCCGGAAGGGGTGCGGTGAAACATGGACGCAGGCATGGCGAATCCTCTGGCCGGGGCGTCTGGCCGCGGTCGTTCGCCGGGAGGGCGACGACGCAGAGGCGCAGATCTGCCCGATGGGCCAAAGAACCAGCCTATCGGATAAGTGGCGCCCGGAACAGCCCCGGGGCCGCGAGTCTTTTTTCACAATTCCCGGTTCGAAAGCGGCGGGAATTGCCGAAGCGGCGTCTCAGGACAGAATCGCCAATTCTTCCGGATGGTTTTCAGGGCATGAGGTGTTGAACACCCAGTTTCCCGAACATGTAGGCATGACGGGGCGTTCCCTGGACAGGCCAGCCCGCAGGGCGGCCGTGGCCTGCCCTGGGTCATGAATGCGGCGGCGTGACGAACGGGCTGTTTTGCGCGCCTGCCGATGTCGAAGGGCGCCTGGGCGGAAAAAGGGCAGATGGCGGAGGGAGTGTTCGGATTGAGGGCACGGTGGCGCACGGCCGGGCCGGGCCCGCGCCCAGGGCTCACTGGCGCGGCGTTTTCCCGGCGGCGTAGCGTGCGGCCTTGTCCTTGCGCGCGGCGTTTCGCCGGGCCAGCACCTCGTCCGTCAGTTCGCGCCCTTTCTCGGTCAGTTCGGGATGCTCCCGGCGGTAGGCCTCCAGATCCTCGGCGGTCTGCCTTTCCATGCGCTCGGACTCCAGGAACATGAGGTAGGCCAGGGTCAGGGCCGCGCCGTTTTCAGGGGCGCCGTCGCACAAAAGGGCCACCTGGTTGCCGGGAACGGTCTCCACCAGGCGCGCGGCGAACATGGCCGCCCATTTTTCGTGCAATTCCGGAACAAGCGGGGGAATGTTCTCGGCCAGGGTCATGGCCGCGTCGTCGCCAAGGTCCGGCCGGGTGACCCGGAAAAGCTCCCGCAGGGCCTCGTGGCGGCGCTGCGGGGTGGTGGAGATGCGGGCCAGGACGGCAGCCGTGATGTGTTCGCGCCAAGCGTCCGGATTCGCCGGGCAGGGCGTTGAGGCGTGTTCGGACATGGTTGGGGCTCCTGTGCGGGGGAGAGGGTCGAGGGGCGTTACCATGATGGGGCGGTGCAGGCAAATGGCCCGTCCCCCGGAGTCGCCCGGGATGAAATTTTTCGCAATCGAAAATTTGTAACATTCGCGGGAAGCGGAATCGGCACGGGATAAGCTGTAACATAAGGGGGTTGCCGCCTCTAAAGCGAGTCCTTGCGGCGGTTTCTTCAGGCATTCGTCACCCTTCCGTCATGGTTTCCCGGTTGCCTAAATCCCAACACCCGGCTATTTTTTGAAAGATTTTGAAAACACGTCCGCACGGACAGAAAAACACACGGGAAACAAGGGGGTTTGGCATGAAACGGATCGTGGCGCTTGTGGCGATTTGTCTGTTCGCCCTGGTTGGGACGGCCCAGGCCGCAGGAACGTTCAAACTGCTCACCTGGAAGGGCTATGCCCCAAAAGAGCTGGTGGACAAGTTCGAGAAGGAGACCGGCATCAAGGTCGAGGTCACCTATTCCAACAACGAGGAAATGGTCGCCAAGTTGCGGGCCACGCGCGGCGCCGGTTTTGATCTGGCCCAGCCCAGCCAGGACCGCATCTCCGCCGTGCAGGAGGAGTTCAAGATTTATCAGCCCATGGACTACTCCAAGATCGAGGCGGCGCTTTTCATCCCGTCCCTGCTTGACGCGGTCAAGAAAAACACCCTGGTGGGCGGCAAGTCCCACGCCGTGCCTTTCTGCTGGGGCACCTCGGGCCTGGTGGTGAACACGGAAAAGGCCCCGGACGCCAAAAGCTGGAAGGCGCTGATCGACCCGGCCTACAAGGGCCGCATCAGCTACCGCTTAAAGCGCGTGGCGCTTATCGGCCTGGGCTTCGCCCTGGGCTACAAGCCCTTCGATCTTTACGGCGATCCCAAGGCCTACAAGGAAATGCTGGACAAGGTGGCCGAGGCCATGATCGCGGGCAAGCCCCTGGTCCAGAACTACTGGTCCAACGGCGACGCCCTGCTTGAATCCGTGCGCTCGGGCGAGGTCACCGTGGCCGAGGCCTGGGACAACGGCGCCTGGAAGCTGCATGCCGAGAATCCCAAGATCGACTTCGTGGCCCCGGTGGAGGGCTGCCTGGGCTGGATCGACACCTTCGCCATCCCGGCCAAGGCCGAAAACGTGGACGCCGCCTACAAGTGGATCAATTTCATGCTCAAGCCTGAAAACGCGGCCCTTTTCACCAACCAGGAAAAGACCCCCACGGCCTCCAAGGGTGCGGGCCAGTTCGTGGACAAGGCCGTGCAGGCCGACTTCGACCGTTCCTTCCCCACCGCGACCATCGACAACATCAAGTGGTATCCGCCGGTTCCGGCCGCGCTGGAGGAGATGGAAGGCAAGATCCTGGATAAGATCAAGGCCGCCAACTAGGCACGCCGACACGGCGGCCGCAGCATGCTGCGGCCGTCGTGCGCGTCGGGGCAGCCGGAAAAAGGCCGCCCCGACGCCTTTCCCTCCCCTTTTTCGCCGGTGATGTGAGCCCATGGAAATCGATCTCAGCGTCAAAAATTGCGTCAAGTCCTTCGGCTCCTTCCTGGCCGTGGACAAGGTCACCTTCGACGTCCCGCAAGGGTCGTTTTTTTCCATCCTCGGCCCCTCGGGCTGCGGCAAAACCACGCTTTTGCGCATGGTGGCCGGGTTCGAGGAACCCACCGCAGGCGTCATCATGATCCGGGGCAAGGACATGCGCGGGGTGTTGCCCAACCGCCGCCCGGCCAATCTGGTGTTCCAGCACCTGGCCCTTTTTCCCATGATGACCGTGGCCGAAAACATCGCCTTCGGACTTCGGCGCCGCAAGGTGGCGGCCCCGGAGATCGCCCGGCGCACCGAGGACATCCTGGAGCGCGTGGGCCTGCCCGGCTACGGCGTCAAACGCGTGGACCAACTCTCCGGCGGCCAGAAGCAGCGGGTGGCCATCGCCCGGTGTCTGGTCTTGGAGCCCCTGGTGCTGCTTTTGGACGAGCCTCTGGGGGCGCTCGACCTGAAGCTGCGCGAGCAGATGAAAGTCGAGCTGAAAAAGCTCCAGGCCAAGGTGGGCACCACCTTCGTCTACATCACCCACGACCAGTCCGAGGCCCTGGTCATGTCCGACGTGGTGGCGGTCATGAACAAGGGCCGCTTCGAGCAGATGGGGAGTCCCCAGGAGCTGTATCGCGCCCCGCAGTCGCCCTTTGTGGCCCGGTTCGTGGGCGAAAACAACATCTGGGCCGGCCGGGTGGAAAAAAGCCGCGGCGATGAGGTCGCCATCAAAACCGACGAGGGCTTCGTTTTTTCGGCCAGAAGCCAGTGCCCGCTCACCGTGGGCGACCGGGCCGACCTGTTCCTGCGGCCCGAGGCCATGCGCATCGAACCCCGGGAATCCGCCGGGCTGAACACCTTCACCGTCGCCGTGCGGGCCATCCTCTTCGACGGGGCCGCCAGCCGACTGCTCACGGCCACGGACAGCGGCCACGAACTCATGGTGGCCCTGCCCCAAAACCGCCGCTTCGACCACATCGTCCCCGGGCAGACCATCGCCGTGGGCTGGCATCCCGAATCCGGCGTCTGCTTCCCGGCCACGACTCCCGCCGCCGTGGCGGCCACGGGGGAGGCCTAGGTCGTGAAAACCTCCCGGCTTTCCTTGTGGATATTCTTAAGCCCCGTGCTCATGTGGCTTTTTTTGTTGATCGTCCTGCCGCATCTCGATTTGTTCATCATGAGCTTTCGGGCCAAGGATGAATACGGCCAGATGGGATTTTCCCTGCAAAACTACGCCAACTTCTTCACCGAGCCCATCTATTGGCTGACATTTGTGCGCACTGCGCTCTATTCCGTGATCACCACCGTCTTCACCTTCCTTTTGGCCATGCCCGTGGCCTTTTACATCGTCAAGGTGGTGCGCCCGAAATACAAGGGCTTTCTCATGGTGCTTCTGCTTTTGCCCTTTTGGGTCAGCGAACTGGTGCGGGTCTACGGCTGGATGATCCTTCTACGCGAATCCGGGGTCGTCAATTTCTTCCTCCTGAGGCTCGGCATCGTGGATGCGCCGCTGCACATGCTCTACACCGACGCCACCATGATCATGGGACTGGTCTACACTTCCATGCTTTTCATGGTCGTGCCCGTCATCTCGGTCCTGGAAAGCCTCGACGACAGCCTGATCGAGGCCGCAAGCGACCTGGGCGGCTCCAAAATCAGC
>NZ_JAZHDB010000058.1:0-5891 GCF_036584575.1 Desulfolutivibrio sp. | reverse complement strand
CCATGTCGGTTTTTTCCTCCACGGCGATGGCCCCCCCTGGACGGCCTTCTTCAATGGCCCGCACCAGCAGGGGGATGGTCGCCTCCCCCTCCCCGATCACCACGAAATCGCAGCCCCCGGCCAGCACCTCGTCCGGCGCGGAGGTGACGTAGGGACCGCCCGCAACCACGATCTTTCCCAGGGCCTTGGCCCGCGCGGCGCAGGCGAAAAGGCCGTCACGCTGCACCAGCATGGCCGAAATCATGACCACATCGGCAAAGCGCAGATCCGCATCGGACACGGGACGCACGTTTTCGTCGGCCAGGCGGACATTCCAGTCCGGCGGCAAGAGCCCGGCCACGGTCAAAAGCCCAAGCGACGGCATGAGGGCCTTTTTCCCAGTCACCTTCATGATTTCCGGGAAGCTCCAAAAGGAACGCGGCAGGCGCGGATTGACCAGCAGGATATTTTTCATGGCCCTCCAGGCCGGGGAAGAAGGCGGGTTTGTGTTTCCGGCCACGGCCGGGGGAGGTGGGGTATCTCGGGCGAGTCGCAGCAACGGGAGAGGATATGATACGCCACAATCCGGGGGAAGAAAACAGCCGCTTCGGAACGGCTGCGGCCCGGCGGCCGCCTGGGCGGGCCGGACACGCCCGCCGCCAGGGGCGCGACTGACGTGCGCCGTCTATGTTCCGTCCTGGGGTTCCTGGGCGCAGGCCCGCAAGAGGGTGCGGCCAAGCTCCAGATCTTCGGGCAGATAGGCCGGGTCCGTGGCCACGGCCACCACCCGGCCGAGCACGGCGCCCTGTTCCACCTGGCAATCCCTGGCCGGATGCTCCAGGACGATCATGCCATGATCGGCCCCGCGCGACAGGATGCGCCGAAAAAGCGCCCGGACATCGGCATGGGCGGCGGGTGCGGCGTCGATCTGCAGGGTCCGGTCAGCCCGGATCGTACAGGTTCTCCAAAAAAGGCCCTCCAGGGCCCGGGCCAACTCCCGGGCGTTTTCCGGCAAACGCCCCTCGAACACGGCCCCAAGCTCCAGGTCGGCCAGGGTGGGCGCGCCTGCGGGCAGGGCGTTCTCCAGGGTGCAGCACATCTCCAGGGCCGCCCCATGCTTTCTGGCGTTGACTTCCACGAAATGGACCGTGCCGTCCCGGTCCACGATGAAATCGCAGCCGAACACGCCGCGATATCCGCTGCCGCCCAACACCCGCCCGGCCGTTCTGGTGTGCTCGCGCAATTCCCGCAGGATGTGCGCGGGCAGGGCCGACGGATACGACGCCCCCCAGCCCCCGTTGGCCTCCATGCGGCGATCCGCCACGGCCGCGATGAACACATCGTCCTCTCCGGCCGTGATGCCGAGGACCGTGGGCGCATGGGCGGCCGGGACATGGCGGAACAGGAACGCCTCGCCGCCTTCTTTAAGGCGTGCGGCGACATCCCGGGGGTCCGTGACCACAAAGGGATCGTCCGCCTCGCGGGCGTCCTCCGTCAACACCCCCACCCCGTCGCCCCAGACCGGCAGCAGTCCGGCCACGACCTGGGCGATCTCCTCGTCGGCCCGGCACTGGCGATGGTCCAGCACGGGAACCAGATCCCGCAGCATGCGCGATTGGTAGAGGCGGTTGTTCCACATAGCCGCCGTTTCCCCGTCCGGGCCGATGAATTTCACGCCCGGCAGGCGGGAAAGCGTCAGCTCCGGAACGGATTCCGCCACATGCACGTAGACCTCGCCCTGACGGCGCACCAGGGAACGGATAAGGCCGCGCACGGTTGCCGAGGCGGAGACCACCGTGGCGAATTCCCGTGGGGCAAGGGGGCAGCGCGACATGACCCCGGTCTCGGCGAAATGGCGCCTGGCCCTGGGGTTCAAAACAATGGTGTTGCGGTGCAGGCTGCACCCTGACACATCGGGGATGATCCGGACGTAATCCATGCGTTGTCCGGTCCTGCGTTCCAGGGCCTCCCGCATGAACTGGTTCAGGGAATCGTACCTGGCCTCGCCCACATACAGAAAATATCGGACCTGCGGATCAAGGACCAGATCATAGGGAAAAAGTCCGTCGTCTTCGTTGACCATATCGACCGCCTGCGTCTGTTGCGTCCCCTTTCTCCTGATTGTTCAGTCTCACCCTGCTTGGCAGCCTTGTCAAGAACTCCGGCGGCCGCAGGGCCGCGTGAGCCGGAGCGTCCCGGCTCTTTCGAAATATCGCCGTGTTTTCGCAGGCCGGGGCTTCGGAAACAGGCGCCGCCGATTCCGGAAAACGATCGGCTGCGACCTTGCGCCTGGACGCATTTCCCGTTGATGCGTATGAGGATTGTCATGCATGCCCCCCTCAAGACCCAGTTGCGCATTCCGGCGGACAGCCGTTTCCTGACCATGATCCAGGGCCACGTCCGGGATCTGGCGACCATCGCGAAGCTGTCTCCGAAAGAGATATTGGCCCTGGAGCTGGCCACCGAGGAAACCTTCCTCAATATTCGCGATCATGCTTATCCAGGCGACACCCCTGGGGATGTTATCGTCAACGGCGAAATAGGAGACAGGGAACTGCGCCTGGATTTTCATGACCAGGGATTGCCCTTCGATCCGTCCCTGCTTCCACAGGCGGATGATCCTTCCGGATCGCCCGGGTCGGGCGGCCTGGGCCTGAAACTCATCCACCATGCCGCTGACGAGGTCCACTGGGTCAACCACGGCCGACAGGGCAAGGGACTGTGTCTGATCAAGCGGCTGCCCCGCGCGGCCGAACCGATGCCGCCGGAAGCCTGGGCGGAGATTCCGCGCGCTCCGGCCCACACCTATGCCATCCGCCCCATGCTTCCGGACGAGGCCCTGCAGGTGACCCGTATCTTCTGGCTGGCATACGGCTATTCCTATAAGAATGAGGCCTTTTACCGTCCCGAGGGGCTCGTCCATATGGTCGGCGCCGGACAACTCGTCAGCTACGTGGCCGTGACCGAAACCGGCGAGGTGGCGGCGCATATCGGGTTGCTGCGTCCGGAGCCCGTGCCCATGGCCGAGATGGCGGTGCTTGTGGTCTCACCGGCCCATCGAAGCCGCGGGCTTATGGGCGCCCTGACCACGGCCCTGACCGAAAAGGCAAAGGAACTTGGGCTGTTCGGACTTTCGCTCAACCCGGTCACGAGCCATGCCGCCAGTCAGCGGCAAGTGCTGGATTATGGCGCCAAACCTTGCGGCCTGGAACTGGCGGCCTGCCCGCCCCGGCGTTTCAAGGCCATGGGCCTGGACAACGTCGCGCCGCAGCGGGAATCCTATCTGCACTGTTTTCTGTACCTGAAGCCCCCGTCGGCGGCCGTGGTCCATGTTCCGGCGCGTCACCAGGATATGGCGGGCCGCATCTACGCGCAGTTCGAACGCCCCCTGACCCTGGCGCCCCCAAGCGGGGGCGCGGCCCCCGGGGATTACAAGGTGTCCTTTGACCGTGGGCTCCTCAAGGGCGCCATCCGGATCGTGCGCGCCGATGTGCGGCAATGGCCGGAGATCCTTCGGGCGGCCGTCGATCTGGCGGACATCGCCGGGGCCGAGGCGGTTTCGCTCGATCTTCCGCTGGCCCAGCCAGCCACGCCACTGCTTTGCGAGCGAGCCGAGGAGGCGGGATTTTTCTTTGCCGGCATCTGGCCCCACGGCGCCCCGGACGGGGACATGCTCCGGCTTTTGCGGCTGGCCGTCCCCCTGGACCTGGAGCAGGTGCGCATCCATCCCGGGTTCGGGCGTGAGCTGCTTGACTATGTGGGAGCCGAAATGGCACGCGCCGCCAGGGCCGTCGACCCCCGGCGCCACACCCCGTAAGACAACCGGCAATTTTCCTAGAAGAACAGCCAGATTGGCTTGGCGCCCTCGCAATCCAAAAACATGGATGACGCGCCCCCCCTCATGCCGTCAGCGGCGCGTCCGGTCGGCGGCCGTTGCCTCCACTCCCCTGCGCCGTGCATCGAAGCGGCAGAGCAGCCGCGCCACCAGGGGGCCCATGAGCACCACCGCGAAGAGGCGCAGGGTCTGTTGGGCCACGACGAAGGGCACATCACAGCCACTCCCCGCAGCGATGACCACCACCGCGTCGAGGCCTCCCGGGCTGGTGGCCAGGTAGGCGCTCAGAGGATCCACGCCGAGCCAGGCGGACAGCATCCAGGCCGCGAAACCGCACAGGACGATGAGCAAAAATGTGGCCAGCAACAGTTGGGGGATGGCCTGCAAGGCGTGGCGCACCGTGTGGGGCGTAAATCGCAGGCCGACGTACCACCCCAGACAGGCGTAAGTGATCCAAAGCAGCCAGGCGGGCAGGGTGATGTGCAAAAGACCGCTGGCGTTGAGCGCCGCGCCGATGAGCATCGGCAGCAGCAGGGCTCCCGCCGGCACGCGCAACCGTCGGGCCAGGAGCATGCCGCAGGCGATGACGAGCAAGGTCAGCGCCAGGGGGAGCACCGGCGCATCCAGGCCGAGGGACAGGGCGGCGCGGGCTGGAATTTCAACCTCATGGCCGAGCAGAAGGCGCGAGACACCCGAGGCGGTCAACACCACCACGAACATCCGCAGGTACTGCATGAAGGCCACCATGCGCACATCCGCGCCGTAGGACTCGGCCATGACGGACATGGCTGCGGCCCCCCCCGGCGAGACGCCCCAGGCGGCGGTGGAGCCGGTCACTGTGCCAAAGCGGATGAGCGCCAGCCCCACAAGCGCCCCGGAAACGATGATGTGGACGATGACAACGAGCATCGGCAGCCACTGTTGGCCCAGGGCGGCCAGGGTGGAGGGGGTGATGGTCACGGCCACCAGACAGCCGATAACGGCCTGGGCGGCGCCGAAGACACCGGGGGACACCGCCAGGGGCGCGCCGCCGAGGGCAAACGCCACGCCGACGATCATGGGGCCGAGCAGGACGGCGGCCGGAACGGCGGCCCAGGCAAGCAGGGAGGCCAACAGGCCGGAAACGAGGATCAACGCGGCCCACAGGCGCACGCGGCAAAAGAGGGACATAGGCGCTCCATAACCCGGGCAACCCCATGAAATCATCCAGAGGGAGTCCCGGGGGGGCGCATCCTACGTGCGGCCGACCCGGATGCGCAAGCATGCGCCGAGGCGTGGGCAGGCGCCGGTTCAGGCTGGGAACGGCGGGAGGCCGACATCTTTCAGACGGGCATCACGGATTCTGGGAGAGCATGACCCGGGCCGGTTCGGCCAGGGCGGCCAGACAGGCGTCGGCCAGGCGCGCGGCCCCGGCCGGGGCCAGGTGCACGCCGTCGGGGGTGCGCAGGCGGGTTCCGGCGGCGAGAAATTCCGCATACCGCCCCCCGGGACCGGCCAACACGGGCCACACGTCCACAAACCGGCATCCGGGCTGGCGGCGCATTTCCTCGGCCAGGGCGGCATTGACCACCGGCATGTCCCGGAAAAGCCCGGGATCGGCCATGACCGGCGCGCCGAGCCAGACGATGCGCACCTCCGGATTGGAGGCCCGGGCGATTTCCACCAGCCGGGCGGCCCGGCGGCGGTATTCGGCGCTCCAGGCCGTCGTGCCGAAGGCCGCTGTCTTGCCCGAGGCCAGGGGCAGGGATTTGTTGTCGTTGGCCCCGATCATGACCACCACCGTGTCCGGCCGGTTTGTCCGCACCATCTCGGCCAAGTGTTTTTCCCAGTCGAAAAACCCGGGACGGGCCAGACCGCTGGAGACCTTGCCCAGCCGGGCAAAGGCCAGTTCGGACGTTTTGGCCAGCCGCCGCTCCAGGACATCGGCCAGGGAGATGGACAGGGAATCGCCCACGACCAGAAGGCGCGACCCGGTAAGGGCCCTGCCTGCCGCCTTGGCGGGGTCGCCCGGGGCCGGGCCCACGAAGTGCCAGCCGAGTTGCTTGAAATGGTCCTTGGCCGTGTGCAGGGTGTCGAG
>NZ_JAZHDB010000057.1:0-5928 GCF_036584575.1 Desulfolutivibrio sp. | reverse complement strand
CGCCTTCCTGGCCCAAAAGGGACTCATAGGCCGTGATGCGGGCCTTGCCCTTGGCGTGGCGGCCTTTGGGGGACATGCGGATCCATTCCAGTTCCCGGGCCAGGGTTTTCTGGCGTTCGCTCTCGGACTTCTCCTCCTGCTTTAAGCGCTCTTCCTTCTGCTCCAGCCACGAGGAATAGTTGCCCTTCCAGGGGATGCCCCGGCCCCGGTCCAGCTCAAGTATCCAACCGGCCACGTTGTCCAGGAAATAGCGGTCGTGGGTCACGGCGATGACCGTGCCCGGATAGCTCTGGAGATGGTGCTCCATCCAGGCCACGGACTCGGCGTCCAGGTGGTTGGTGGGCTCGTCCAGAAGCAGGATGTCCGGCTGCTGCAAAAGCAGGCGGCACAGGGCCACCCGGCGGCGTTCGCCGCCCGAGATCTGGGCCACCGGGGTGTCCGGGGGCGGGCAGCGCAGGGCGTCCATGGCCATGTCCAGCTTGCTGTCCAGGTCCCAGGCGTCCAGGGCGTCGAGCTTCTCCTGCACCTCGCCCTGGCGGGTGATGAGCTTGTCCATGGCCTCGTCGTCCATGGGCTCGGCGAAGGCGGCGTTGATCTCCTCGAATTCCTTGAGAAGGGCCACGGTCTCGGCCGCGCCTTCCTCCACCACCTGGCGCACGGTCTTGGCGGAGTCCACCAGGGGCTCCTGCTCCAGGAAGCCGATGGTGAACCCGGGGGAGACGTGGGTTTCGCCCTGGAAGTCCTTGTCCACCCCGGCCAGGATTTTTAAAAGCGAGCTTTTGCCTGAGCCGTTTAGGCCCAGGACGCCGATTTTCGCGCCGTAGAAATAGGACAGGGAGATGTCTTTTAAAATGGGCTTTTTGTCGTGAAACTTGCTGACCCGAAGCATGGAATAAATGATCTTGTTGGGCTCGGTGACGGCCATGCAAAAACCTCTTTTAGGTGGTATTTCCGCCGCATCCGGCGGGAGTCGGCACTTTGTACCGGCCCGGGGGCGGTTGTCAAATCCTCGGTTGTCTCCCAGGCGCTCAACCGTCGGCCCCGGACAGGTGTCCGGGGTGCGGAAACGGTGTCACATCGCCGGTTATTCCGCAGGCGCGCGGTCCCGGGGAAGTTCTTGATGCGTCCGCCACGGAGAAAGACCGGTATTTCCGCAGGCGCGCGGCCCGGGTCAGGCCCCGGCCGCCGGGCCGTTCTCCCCGGCCAGGGCGATGATCTTTTGGGCGTAGGCCGTGCGCAGCCGCTCCATGTATCCGGCGTCCACGGCCCCCTTCCAGGTGACGATTTCGGAGAACCGCTTGGGGATGCGCGTTTTCGCCGGATCGAACCCGGTCTGTATCTTGAGTTTCCAGCGCAGGTTACGCACCGTTTCCGAGGTCTCGTCCAGGGTGTGGGCCAGGGTGGAAAATCCCAGGCAGTCCAGGGCCTCGGCGATGAGCGCGGGCTTGTAGACCCCGCGCGCGAACAGGCAGGACACCAGGTTGGTCAAAAGCACCCGCTCCCGCTCGTCGTCGAGCAGAAATTTCAGGGTGGCCTCGATGTCCTGGTCCTTGTTCTTCTGGTCAAAGGAATAGGCCCCGGTATCCAGGTGGGAATGCCGAAAGCCGATGGTCTGGGACACGAAATAGGTCTCGCCCGTGGCGTAGCCGGCCATCTCCTGCCCCAGCACGCAGGCGAAGTCGCCGCCGCCGTACTGCGCGGCGGCATATCCCGCGCCGCGTCCCAGGGCGGCGTAGAAGTCGTTGGTCTTGTGCCCCAGGTGGTACAGGGCGGCCTTGTAGCCCTCGGGTTCGCCGAAGGCCATGGAGGTCAGGGCCGTCTCCGGGGTCACCAGGCCCTTTTGCATGGCCTCCGTGGCCCAGGCCAGGGCCACCCCGGCCGAGATGGCGTCCAGGCCCTGCCGGTCGGCGGCGTCGATAAGGGCCAGGATCTCCTTGGGGTCCGTGACCCCGAGCATGGAGCCGCAGGCGAAGTTGGGTTCGTGGTCGTAGGGCACCTGCCGGATGGAGAAGCGATGCTTGTCCGAAAACATCTCCCGCAACATGCCCACATGGATGCAGCCCACGGGGCAGCCGGAACAGGCGGCGTTGCTCATGAGCAGCTTGTCCGCGAACTCCTCGCCCGAGATCTTGTCCGCGTCCGGGTCGGCCGTGGCCTGGAGGTTGCGCCAGGGCAGGGACTTGAGCTCGTTTAAGGGCAGCACGTTCACCGGCGTGCCCAGGTTGTGGTACTTTTCCATCATGTCCGTGGCCGTGGCCTTGGCGTGGATGTCGGCAAAAAGCTTGGTGTAGTTTTTGTTTTCGGGAAAGGGCAGGTCGGAGTCGCCGTGGATGACGACGCCCTTGAGGTTTTTGGCCCCCATGACCGCGCCCGCGCCCAGGCGGCCGAAGTGGCGGTAGGTGTCCACGTTGATGCAGGCGTAGGCCTGGAGATTCTCGCCCGCCGGGCCGATGCGCAGGATGCTGCGGTGGCCGGAATGGCCGGGAACGATCTTGCGCAGAAGCTTGCCTGCGGTGAAGATGTCCGCGCCCCACAGGTAATGCACGTCCACCACCTGAAGCGTCCGCGACCCCACCACCACGGCCGCCGGGGCGGCGGCCTTCCCCGTGATCACCAGGGCGTCGTATCCGGCGAAGCGCAGGGACAGGGCCGAACGCCCCCCGGCATGGGATTCGGCGTAGTTTTCCACATAGGGGGATTTGAACCCGCACACGGTCTTGCTCATGAGCGGGAAGGCGCCCGTGAGCGGCCCGATGGCGAAAATGAGCGGCTGTCCGGGATGAAAGGCCGGTTCGCCGGGTAGGCCGTATTTTTGATACAACAGGGCGGCCAGGCCGCTGCCGCCCATGACCTGGTCCCGGCCGTCAAGGATCGCCACGTCCCCGCGCCGGGCCGCAAGGTCCACCACCAGCACGCGGAACGAGGCCGTGCGGTCGAAACTATCCGGCGACGGGGGGGACATGGCAGGCCTCCTGGCAAAGGGGACGTTTTTCCTCGGCGTCGAAGAGTTCGAGGCAGCCGTGGGGGCAGAATTCGATGCACCGGCCGCAGTGGATGCACACGTAGGGGGCCTGCTGGTCGTCCAGGGCGATGGCCCCCACGGGGCAGGCCGCCGCACACTTGCCGCACCGGATGCAGACGGCGCGCTTATGCAGGACTCCGCCGCCGGATTTTCGGGGGGTCATGGCCCCGGTGGGGCAGGCCGCCGCGCAGGGCGGCGGATCGCAGGCCAGGCACAGCACGGCCTGGTAGCCGCTGGTCACTCCGCCCGAGGATTTGATGCGAATCCCCGCAGCGTTCCAGGAAATGGTTTTATGGACCAGTCTGGCGCAGGCAAGGGAGCAGGCGTGGCATCCGATGCAGCGTTCCATCCTGGCGGCGCGGTGGACTTTCATAATGGCGGCGTCTCTCCTTCAGGGAGGCTGTGGGGCCAGGCAGGCGACAGTCGCCCGGCCATGCGCCCCATCATTTCAAAACAATGGAGTTCGGTCAATCTGTCGCATTGTGCGGCGGCCGCGCTATGTATCGCCAGACATAAGTCGATACTGCGGAGAGAATGCGGAGGTTGTGCGTTCGTCCTTAAAAAACGTTTCCTTCTGGCGGCTTGGAGAGTATGATGGCGGCAAACACTCCAGTGGACGTTCCATTGTTTGAGCGTCCGCTGTGTGACGTTGGAGAAAATGGCGGCGGCAAACCCCGGCGCTGACAACGCAACCGGCCGAATCGGCCCCCAGAGGACACCACGCCCATGAGACCCACGGAACTGCCTTCCTGGATGGCCCTGCGAGCCCATGCCGGAGACATGCGCGACGTACGCCTGCGCGACCTGTTCGCCGCCGATCCCGTGCGGTTCATCACGTTTTCCCGCCGTCTGGGCCAGGACATCCTGGTGGATTTCTCGAAAAACCGCATCACGGCCACCACCTTCGGCCTTCTGGCCTCCCTGGCCAACCAGTGCGGCCTGGACCGCAAGATCGCGGCCATGTTCGCGGGCGAAAAGATCAACGTCACCGAGGAGCGGGCCGTGTTGCACGTGGCCCTGCGCAACCGCGTCAACCGGCCGATCTTTGTGGACGGCGCGGACGTCATGCCCGAGGTTAACCGGGTGCTGGCGAAGATGCGCGGCTTCAGCGACCGGGTGCGCGGCGGCGACTGGAAGGGATTCACGGGCAAGCCCATCACCGACGCGGTCAACATCGGCATCGGCGGGTCCGACCTGGGACCGCGCATGGTGGTCGAGGCCCTGGCCCACTATGCGGCGGACGCCCCGCGCCTACATTTCGTGTCCAACGTGGACGGCGCCCACCTGGCCGAGACCGTGCGGCGTCTCGACCCCGAGACCACGCTGTTTCTGGTGGCCTCCAAGACCTTCACCACCCAGGAGACCATGGCCAACGCCCATTCCGCCCGGGACTGGCTGGTCGGACGCCTGGGCAGCGCCGACGCCGTGGCCCGGCATTTCGTGGCCATCTCCACCAACCGTCAGGGCGTGGCCGATTTCGGCATCGATCCGGACAACATGTTCGAATTCTGGGACTGGGTGGGCGGCCGCTATTCCCTGTGGTCGGCCATCGGGCTGTCCATCGCGCTTGCCGTGGGCATGGACCGCTTTGAGGAGCTTTTGACCGGGGCCTTCGAGGTGGATGAGCATTTCCGCACCACCCCCTTCGAGGACAACATCCCGGCCATCCTGGGCCTGGCGGGGGTCTGGAACGGCGAATTTTTAGGGGCCGCGTCCCACGCCGTTTTGCCCTACGACCAATATCTGGCCCGGTTCCCGGCCTTTTTGCAGCAGGGCGATATGGAGTCCAACGGCAAGCGGGTGACCGTGTCCGGCCAATGGGTGGACTACGAGACCGGCCCCATCATCTGGGGCGAACCCGGCACCAACGGCCAGCACGCCTTCTATCAGCTCATCCACCAGGGCACCCGGCTGGTGTCCGGCGACTTCCTGGTGGCCGCCAATCCCTTAACTCCCCTGGGCGACCATCACCTGCTTTTGGCCGCCAACTGCTTCGCCCAGACCGAGGCGCTCATGCGCGGCAAGACCGAAGACGAGGCCCGGGCGGAACTGGCGGCCGCCGGGGTCAGCGGCGACCGGCTGACGCTTCTGGCCCGGTCCAAGACCTTCCCCGGCAACCGGCCCACGACAACCATCCTGTATCGCAGGCTTACGCCCAGGATCCTGGGGAGCCTGATCGCCCTGTACGAGCACAAGATCTTCGTCCAGGGGGCCGTGTGGGACATCAATTCCTTCGACCAGATGGGCGTGGAGCTGGGCAAGAAGCTGGCCGGGGTCATCGAAAAGGAGTTGCGCGGGGCGGCGCCCTCGGCGGCCCACGACGCGTCGACCACGGGACTTTTGGCGGCCTATCAGAAGATGCGGTGAGCGGGGCGGCGGTGCGCGGGGCGGGAGTCGGGTTGTAGAGGAACCCTCCGGGGGCCAAAGGGCCTGGCGCCCTTTGGAATCCCGCATCAGGGATGATGGCCTGGGGGCTTGGCTTCGGGAATGGATGGGGCGGGGCGGGCTACCTGGGGCCGAAAAGGATCATGGCCCCGCCCACAAGACACAGGGAGACCCCGGAGACGTCCCACAGGTCCGGACGCTGCCCCTCGATGGCCCACATCCAGGCCAGTGAAGCCAGGATGTAGATGCCGCCGTAGGCGGCGTAGGCCCGGCCCGCCGCGTCCGTGTCGATGCGGGTTAGGAAGAAGGCGAAGGCCGCCAGGGACGCCATGCCCGGGATGAGCCAGACCGGGCTTTTGCCCAGCCGCAGCCAGGCCCAGAAGGCGAAACAGCCCGCAATCTCGCCGAAAGCGGCCAGCAGATAAAATCCATAGGTTTTGACGAGCACGGGGACTCCTTGTGAGGCGTCGGCAGGCCGGGCTCGGGGTTGGCGACCCGGCTTGGCGTCAGCAATGCTTCGC
>NZ_JAZHDB010000056.1:0-5969 GCF_036584575.1 Desulfolutivibrio sp. | reverse complement strand
GCGTCCTGGCCCCGGGCCAGGGACCACAGGGCCTGCCAACCCGGATGCGCGGCCATGCGGGCCAGGTCGGCGGCGGCCTGGCGCAGGGTCGCGGCGTCCGCCGCCCGCATTTCCAGGGTCACGGCGTCGGACTCGAAGCCCCGCGAGGGATGCAGGGTAAAGGCCGTGCCCCGGCTGACGCCCCGGGCCAGGGCGGCGAAGCGCTCCTCAAGGTCCGTGAGCACGGGATAGCGGGCGCTCTTGGCCGCGGCGGACAGCCGGGCGATCAGGTCGTTGGGGGACAGCCCCTGGTCCGCGCGCACCCCGGCCAGGGCCGCGTCGGCCGTCTCGGACAGGCGACGCCCCGAGGCCCGGGCCGCCTCGCGCAAGGGGGTCACGAACCGGGCCAGGGTGTTGGCCGACCAGCGGGCGGCGGTGAGCCACGGCCACAGGGCGTCGAGATCCTCCCGGGCCATGGCGGCCAGAACCTGCGCCCCGGCCAGGGGCACGGTCCCGGAGAAAAGCAGTTCGTCGGCCTTTTCGGGAAGCGACAGCCAGTCCGTCAGACGGCGCGACCCGGCGCGAAGGGCCGGTCCCAGATACGGCCCGGCCAGCCGCACAAACTCGGGCACAGGGACATGGGCCGAAAAATAGCGCCCGGCCTTGACCAGCATGGCCTCGTCGACGGCGCGGCCCATGTTGGAGGCCAGGTAGACCAGCCCGCGCCAGACCTCGGGGCTGTGCCCGCACCCGGGGCCGGGCCAGGCGATGATCCGGGCCTCCAGGGTGCGGCCGGGAAGGCGGCGCAGGGCCAAAGCCCTGGCCCGTCCGGCCAGGATGCGCGGCCGATCGTCCACGATTTCGGCCAGGGCCGGGACCAACTGGCCCAGTTCGTCCAGGGAGCGGGTAAGGGCGTCGTCCGGCGGGTTGTCCCAAAAAAGGCTGTCGCCCGAGACGTCCGCGTCCCGGGGGTGGATGGCGAGATGCTGCACGGTGGCGGTATCCTTCTGGAAAGCGCGGGGATTCTCAATTGTTACGATCTTGACATTGGATGACGCCTGTTCGTATATCCCGGAATTCGTGGAAAACCAAGATTCATGGATTGATGACAAAGCCCCGGCCGGGGCTTTGCGCCGCCAGCGGCGGCATCCGCCGCCGACGTTTTCGGAGGCCTCCTCGGGGCGGCAACCGGAAAAATCCCGCTGAAGGCGGGTTTTGGGCCGACGCGAACGCGACCTTGGGCGTCGGCAGTCACTACGGAAACCGTAGGGCGGACGGCGGGCGTGATCACCGTTTCCTACGGCCCCTCAACCCCTAACGCAGCAAAGGGAGATGGGAATGTCGGACCTAAGCAAGCAAAGAACCTATGCGCTGGTCGGCCACGGCGGATGCGGCAAGACGTCCGTGGCCGAAATGCTGCTCTTCAACGCCGGGGCTGTAAGCCGCCTGGGGAAGATTGAGGAAGGGACCACGGCGCTCGACTACGAGCCCGAGGAGATCAAGCGCCGGGGCAGCACCCAACCCGGAATCGCCGCCTTCTCTGTTGGCAAGAACAGTCATTTCCTCATCGATACCCCGGGCGACGGCAACTTCAACGGCGATCTGCCCTATCTGCTGCGGGCCGTGGACGCGGTGGTCTTTGTGGTGGACGCCGTGGACGGGGTCAAGCCCCTGACCAAGAAGCTGTGGGGCGAGGTGGCGAAACTCGGCCTGCCCACCATCTTTTTCATCAATAAAATGGATCGCGACCGGGCCGACTTCACCATGGCCTTAAACGGCATCCGGGAAAAACTCGGGGTCAAGCCGTATCTGCAAAACATTCCCATCGGCGAGAAGGAAAATTTCAAGGGCCTGGTGAACATCCTCGAAAACAAGGCCTACCTGTTCGACGACAAGGGCGGCCAGACCGAGGGGGCGATCCCGGCCGACATGCTGGACGAGGTGGCGCACCTTCGCGACACCACGGTGGAGGAGATCGCCGTGTGTGACGAGGAGCTCATGGAGCGCTACCTGGAGGGCGGCGAGCTCTCCATGGAGGAGATGCAGGTCGCCGTGCGCCAGGCGGTCATCTGCGGCCAGTTGTATCCCGTATGCACCGGCGCGGCGCTTAAAGGCATGGGCGGCGCCCGGCTTCTGGCGGCGGTGGAGAATTACTTTCCCGGTCCCCTGGACTGCTGCGCGGGCGAAAAGACCGTCACCTCCGAGGACGGAACCACGCGCAAGGTGGGCCCGGACGAACCCGTGGCCGCCTTCGTGTTCAAGACCCTCTACGATCCCTTTGCCGGACAGTTGTCCATGGTCCGGGTGCTCACGGGCACCCTGACCCCGGACGCCGCCCTGCAAAATGTGGCCAAGGACGTGAAGGAGCGGGCCGGACAGATCCTCTTGCCGCTTGGCAAGGAGACCTCCATCTCCAAGGAGCCCATGGGCCCCGGGTCCGTGGTGGCCCTGGCCAAGCTCAAGGACACGGCCACGGGGGACACGCTTTCCGATGAGAAAAAGCCCTTTGTGCTGGCGAAACCGGGTCTGCCCGCGCCCATGAGTTCCTACGCCCTGGCCCCGGCGGAAAAGGGCGACGAGGACAAGGTGTTTGCGGCCATGGCCAAGCTTCTGGGCGAGGACGTGACGCTGACGCTGTCGCGCGACGAGGAGACCGGGGACATCCTGATCTCGGGCATGGGCCAGTCCCACCTGGAGACGGCGGTGGAGAAGGCCCGGCGCCGCTTCAAGGTGGAGCCGGTGCTCAAGGCCCCCAAGATTCCCTACCGCGAGACCTTCAGGGGCAAGGTGGAGGTGCAGGGCCGCCACAAGAAGCAGACCGGCGGCCGGGGCCAGTTCGGGGACTGCTTCGTGCGCTTCGAACACCGGAACCGGGGCGAAGGCTATGAATACGTGGACGCCATCGTGGGCGGGGCCATCCCCCGGCAGTACATCCCGGCCGTGGACAAGGGCATCCAGGAGTCGGCGGCCAGGGGCTATCTGGCCGGGTTCCCCCTGGTGGATTTTCGGGCCACGGTCTTCGACGGATCGTTCCACACCGTGGATTCCTCGGAAATGGCGTTTAAGATCGCGGGTTCCCTGGCCTTTAGGGCGGCCTGCGAGAAGCTCAAGATGTCGCTTCTGGAACCCATCGTCACGGTCACGGTGAGCTGCCCGGACGAGAACATGGGCGACATCATCGGCGATCTGTCCAGCCGCCGGGGCAAGGTGCTGGGCAGCGACTCCACGGGCGGCATCACCGAGATCCAGGCCCACGTGCCCATGGCCGAGATGCAGGAATACGGCAAGGCCCTAAGCTCCATGACCGGCGGCCAGGGGGCCTTCACCATGGTCTTTTCGAGCTATGAGGAATGCCCGCCGCCCATTGCCGAAAAGGTCATCGCCGATCACAAGAAGAAGGAAGATTAGCGGACCCGTCGCCGCACGCGATCCGTTTTTACGCCACGCGCCCCTGCCGGACATGCCCGGTGGGGGCGCTTGGTTTTTTTGGCGGAGAGGGCGCGGCGTCCAATGCCGGATGGGCGTCCCATAAAAATACGTTAGTATTTTATAGTTAGTAATTTCAAATGGTTGGTTTTTCGGCATTCGGGCGTGCGGGTTACGAGGCCACGGCACGGGATGCGTGGGCGCGTCTGGGCGCCCTGGCGCCCTGGCGTGGCATGGCCGAAAGTGGGCGGGGCGCGACCGACGCCTGTCCGGCACTGGGGCAAGCGCCCCGCGTCAGGCCTGGAGGCAGGCGGCCTCGTCCGTGGGCTGCGCCTGGGGCTGCGCGGGCTGCGCCTGGGACTGTGCGGGCTGCGCCTGGGACTGTGCGGGCTGCGCCTGCCCGCGCAGATTGTGGACGATCCGGGACAACACCCGGCGACAGGTGTCCATTTCGTCTGGAGATACCTCGGCCTCGGCCGCAAACAGGGTCAATCGCGCCAGGAAACATCCCTTTTCCAATACGTCCCTCCCCATGTCCGTAATGAGCAGCCGGTTGCACCGGCCGTCGTGGGCATGGGTTTCCCGGGCCACGTAGCCGCGCCGCTGCATGCCGGTCAAGAGGCGGCTGACGCTGGTTTTTTCCTGCAGGAGCAGAGCGGCCAGTTCGTTTTGGGTGAGGCCCTCCCTGTCGCACAGATGGGACAGGGCGCGCCATTGCTCCATGGTCACCCGCAGACCCGTCTCGTGAAACCGGCGGTTGAGGTCGGCGATCATGGCCCTGGAGGCCCAGGCCGTCAGACACAACAGCGTTTCATTTTGGATGTAGTCGTTCTGTTTCATGGGCATGGTTGCATATGCAACTTGTTGAGTTGAAGCCTGAATGAAGAGGCCTGAGCTGTGACACCATTTTTACAAAAACGATGAAACCATAAAAGCAGGAAAAACAGAAGTCCAGGCGTTTGTTTTTCGCCAGGCAAAAGTCGAATTTAGAGAGGTAATTTGATGTATAAATATCTTGACAAAGAATATTGCAATGATGAAAAACACAAGTGGATAAGAAAAAATGAATGGGTAGCGTAAAACGGCACAGTGAGGCTCGGGAAAGTCTACGAATTGAGGCTATATTTATTTTTCTATGTTGCAAGCGGCGAAATTTTTTTGTTCATGTTTCCGTGTCGCGTTATAGTTAGGGCATTTGCTGGGCTAGTAGTGAAGGAAATAGAGTTTAAGAAATGTTGTAATAATCACAAACTAAATGAAATTATCATCCTGACAGTTTTAGTTTGAATGCAGAGTTACGATAAATTTAGAAAAATATTTGCAATATTGCTCACGATATTTTGTTTTGACAAAAATAGATGGTTTGAAACCCGGCGTGTGAACGCAAGTCTGAATGGAATGTGATGGTTAGCTCTTTCGGTTAGCTGTACGGCACAAGAACTGCCATCATTTGTGGCGCGGGTATCGCGCCGACAGGATGTGCCGGATGTTCGCTGTCCAGGATGCGCCGCCGCTGGGGGGGCGCTTGAAGGGATTCAGGGAGCTGGTCCCGGAGTGATCCGGGGATGAGGGAGTTCGGGGGCTTGTCCCCGGGGCCTTTCGGCCGGGAATGGCCGCAGGCCCCTCGAAACCGGAGACGTCGGCGAAACAAGGTCTCCGGGAAGACTCATCAGGAGGGTTGACGCATGCAATGGCTCAAAAATCTCAAGATCGGCACCAAGCTCTTATCCAGCTACATCCTGCTGCTTTTGCTCATGGGCGGGGTGGGATATCTCGGCGTGACAAATATGGGCATGATCAACGGCATGCTCGACGAATTGTACACCGGCGATCTCGTTCCCATCCTGCAGATCGACGACGCCAACATCGAACTGATCAAGTTCGCCCGGAACCATTACCGGATGGTCATCTCCAGAGACCGCTCCGAGATGGAGGAGTACAATAAACACATCGAGGAAAACGTCACCAAGATGAAGAAATCCCTCGATGAATACGCCGCGAGCAACCTGTCGGAGCAGGAGAAAGACCTGCTCGGGGAATTTCGTGCCGCGTTTGAAGCCTACCGGAAATCTGCGACGAAGATTCCGGAGTTGGCCATGGCCGGGGACAAGGACGCCGCCATCGCGCATATGCTGGGTGATGCCGCCAAACTCGGCGCGGCGCCGGACGAGCTTCTGGGGCAGCTGGCCCAGGCCAATAAAGACATGGCCAAAAAATCAGCTGAAGAGAGTGACGTTGTCTACCAGCAGTCCCGAAACGTCATGTACATCATCATTGGCTGCGCCGTGCTTTTGGGCATGCTCATCGGCATCGTCCTGTCGCGCATGATCTCCAAGGGCATCAAGCAGTGCGCCGACTTCGGCCTGTCCCTGTCCAAGGGCGACCTAAGCGGCGCACTCGCCATCGACCAGAAGGACGAGGTGGGCGTTTTGGCCGACGCCATGCGCGCCGTGGCCGCCGCCGAGGGCGACGTGGCCCAGAAATTCGGGCTTTTGGCCGAAGGCGACCTGCGCATCAAGGTGGCCGAGCGTTCGGAAAAAGATACGCTTATGCGGGCCATCGTC
>NZ_JAZHDB010000055.1:0-5953 GCF_036584575.1 Desulfolutivibrio sp. | reverse complement strand
CCCCCGAGCCCGTCGCAACCGCCGCCCAAACCCCAGAACCGAAGAAAGCGTAGGTCATTATGAGCGCCATGCAGCGAAAAAAACGAACCGAGGCCTTCCTGCTCGGCAACGAGGCCGTGGCCGAAGGCGCGCTTCTGGCCGGGTGCTCGTTTTACGCGGGCTATCCCATCACCCCCTCCACGGAGATCATGGAGGTCATGGCCAGACGCCTGCCCCACGTCGAAAACGGGGTGTTTCTCCAGATGGAGGACGAGATCGCCTCGGCCGGGGCCATCATCGGCGCGTCCCTGGCCGGTCGCAAGGTCATGACCGCCACCTCCGGCCCGGGCTTTTCGCTCATGCAGGAGCAGATCGGCTACGCCTGCATGACCGAGACCCCGCTGGTCATCGTCAACGTCATGCGCGGCGGCTCAAGCACCGGGCTTCCCACCTCCCCGGGCCAGGGCGACGTGCAGCAGGCCCGCTGGGGGGCCCACGGCGACCACCCGATCATCGTCTTTTCGGCCGCCGACGTGCGCGAATGCCTGGAAATGACCATCACCGCCTTCAACTACGCCGAAAAGTACCGCACCCCGGTCATCCTGCTCCTTGATGAAATCACGGCCCACACCCGGGAAAAAATCGAGATCCCCAGGCCCGGCGAGTTCGAGGTGCTAAGCCGCCTGCGGCCCACCATGCCCCCGGAATGGTACAAGCCCTACGAGGAGACCGTGCGCGGCGTGCCGCCCATGCCGCCCATCGGCACGGGCTACCGTTTCCACGTCACGGGCCTGACCCACGACCCCTTGGGCTTTCCCACCTCGCGCCCGGACGAGGTCAAGGCCGTCACCGAGCGGATGTTTCGCAAGATCGACCGGTTTTTCCACGACATCCAGCTTGTGGACCACGACCAGACCGAGGACGCCGACACCCTGGTCATCGCCTACGGCTCCGTGGCCCGCTCGGCCCGCCTGGCCGTTCGCCAGGCCCGGGAGGCCGGGGTCAAGGCCGGACTTTTGTCCTTAAAGACCCTGTTCCCCTTCCCGCGCCCCCATGTGGAGAAGCTCCTTCGCACCTGCAAGCTGGTGCTGGTTCCGGAAATGAACATGGGGCAGATCTCGCGCGAGGTCAAAAGGGTCAACTGCGGCATCACCACCATCCGGACGATAAACCGCGTCGACGGCCAGATCATCACCCCGTCTCAAATACTAAAGGAAATCGCGTGACGCCATGGCCGAAGTCACCCAGCTCATCCACCAATATCTGCGCCACAACAAGAAATTCCCCCTGGTCTTCTGTCCCGGCTGCGGCATCGGCATCGTCTTGGGATCGCTGGTGCGCAGCGTCCACTCCTTAGGCATCCCCAAGGACGACATGGCCGTGGTGGCCGGCATCGGCTGCTCGGGCCGCATCGCCGCCTACGTGGACTTCAACACCGTGCACGCCACCCACGGCCGGGCGCTGACGCTCTCCACAGGCATCAAGATGGCCAGCCCGCACCTGCGGGTGCTCACGGTCATGGGCGACGGCGACGCCCTGTCCATCGGCGGCAACCACCTGATCCACGCCGCGCGCCGCAACATCGGGGTCACGGCCCTGGTCGTGAACAACTTCATCTACGGCATGACCGGCGGCCAGTGCTCCCCCACCACCCCGTTTGGCGCCTACACCCACACCAGCCCCCACGGGCAGATGGAAAAATCCTTCGACGTGGTGGAGATGGCCAAGGCCGCCGGGGCCAACGGGGTCTACCGGGGCACGGTCTTCCACGCCAAGGCCCTGGACGGGCTTTTGCAACGGGCCATGAGCCGCCCGGGATTCAATCTGGTGGAGGTGTTGACCCCGTGCTTCACCCAGTACGGCCGGGGCAACAAGTTCCGCTCGCCGGTGGAGATGTTTCGGTGGCTCAAAGACCATGTGGTTCCCCGGGAGGTCTACGACAAGCTCGACGACAAGGCCGGGAAAATCCCCATGGGCATCTTCGTGGAGAACGACGAACCGGGACTGGAACAGCGCCATGCCGCCATGCGCCAGGCCCTGGCCGACAAGGGAGGGGCGGGATCATGAAGGAGCAGGTAACGCTTGACCGTTTCGAGATCCGTCTCTCGGGCCTGGGCGGCCAGGGCATCCTGACCCTGGGCAAGCTCCTGGGCCACGCCCTGGCCCTGGGACACGGCTATCAGGTGACCCAGACCCAAAGCTACGGTCCCGAGGCCCGGGGCGGGTCCAGCCGGGCCGATCTGGTGGTCAGTTCCCACCCCATCAGCTACCCCAAGACCGAACGCCTGGATTTTTTGGTGGCCTTAAGTCAGGAGGCCTGCAACAGCTACCATCATCTGCTCAAAAAAAGCGGCGTGCTCCTGGTGGATACGGGGCTGGTCAAACAGACCCCCACCAACGTCTTTCTGGGTCTGCCGTTCACCAAACTGGCCCTGGAGCGGGTCAAGGTTCCCCAGGCCATGAACACGGTGGTGCTTGGCGCGGTGACGTTTCTCATGCCCTTCGCCAAGCGCGACGTGATGCGCAAAAGCCTTCTGGCCAACCTGCCGGAAAAAATCCACAAGGTGAACCTCAAGGCCTTCGCCCTGGGCTACGACCAGGCCCGGCGGCTCCTCACCCAGCCCATCGCGTTGTGGAGCGGCGAGGACGAAAGCGCCGCCAAGCGCGGCGACATGAACCTGACCGACATCATGGTCGAGGATTGACCCGGAGGCCTCATGCGGCTTTGCGAGCATGCCAGCAAGCTGATTTTCGCCACGGCGGGCATCCCCGTGCCGCCGGGAATCCTGATCCATCCCGGGCAGGCGGCGACCCCGCCCTTCCCCCCGCCCTGGTACCTCAAGTCCCAGGTGGCGGCCGGGGGCCGGGGCAAGGCCGGGGGCATCGTGCGCATCGAAAAGCCGCAGGAGCTCGACGCGGCGGCGGCGCGGCTTTTCGACCTGGCCATCGCCGGGAAAAAGCCGCCCTTTCTGCGCCTGGAACCGGCCGCCGCCATCGAACGGGAGATGTACCTGTCCCTGGCCGTGTCCCGCGCCCGCCGCTCCCTGGCCCTGACCGCAGGCCGACGCGGCGGGATGGACGTGGAGCGCGACGCCGGGGGAAGCCACATCCTCATCCAGGATCTGCGCCTGCCGGGCGGCCCGTCCGAGGCCCAGACGCGTTCCGCCTTTTTCCACCTGGGGCTGCCGTACCCCGTCTGGCCCGCCTTTGAGGCCCTGGTCGCAAACCTCTACGCCGCCCTGACCAGCCAGGGACTGCTTTTGGCCGAGATCAACCCCCTGGTGCTGACCACGGACGGGACACTTATGGCCCTGGACGGCAAGGCGGAACTCGACGACAACGCCGTGGCCCTGCTGCCCGGGGCGGATCACGTCGCGGCCCAGGAGAATGTCGACCCGGTGGAGGCCCTGGCCCGGGAGCGGGGGCTGTCGCTCATCAAGCTGTCCGGATTCGTGGGGCTTCTGGCCAACGGGGCCGGCCTGGCCATGGCCACCATGGACCGCCTCAACTTCTCCGGATTCCCCGCCGCCAACTTCCTGGACGTGGGCGGCGCGGCCGACGCGGCGGGCCTCGACGCCGCCCTGTCCATCCTTTTCGACGACCCGGCGGTACAGGTCATCTGCATCAATCTCTTCGGCGGCATCCTGTCCTGCGAAAAGGTGGCCCTGGCCCTGGCCCGGGTGCTGGGCGGCCGTCCGCCCCAAAAGCCCATCGTGGCCCGGTTGGCCGGAAACGGCGCGGCCGAAGGGCTGGGCATCCTGCACGGGCTGGCCCTGGACGGATTGGCAGTGGTTGCGGACATGGACGCGGCCATGGCGGCGCTGGCCGGGATGTGTCGGCAGGGCCGACCCGCCGTGCGCCCCGACGACGCGGCGGCGCAGCCGAAATCGCCCGGATTCGGCGGCACGGTTCGCCCCGCCGCATCCCGGCCTCCCCTGGCCGTGCCGGGCCGGGGCGGCATACCGCCCCTTGCGCCCAAGGATGTGGCCGCAGGCAGGCGCCCCATGCGCATCATGGTCCAGGGCGTCACCGGCAAAACCGCCCGCCTGCACGCCGGGCTCATGGCCGCCTACGGCGCGGCCAACGCCGGGCGGGTGGTGTGCGGGGTGACGCCGTTTAAGGGCGGACAACACGTGGACGGCGTGCCGGTCTACGACAGCGTGCGACAGGCCCTTGCCGACCACGAGGTCGATATCAGCGTGATTTTCGTTCCGGCGGCCCATGCCCCGGACGCCATCCTCGAGGCCGCCCTGGCCGGGGTTCCCCGGGTGGCCTGCATTACCGAGGGCATCCCCCAACTGGCCATGCTGGAAACCCTGGCCGTCCTGGCCACGACCTCCACGCTGCTTATCGGCCCCAACACCCCGGGGATCATCGTCCCTGGGCGCTTCAAGGTCGGGATCATGCCCGTGGACCCCTTTACGCCCGGCCCCGTGGCCATCTTCTCCCGCAGCGGAACACTGACCTACGAGGCCGCCGCCCGGCTCACCGCAGCCGGAATCGGCCAGGCCGTGGCCGTGGGCATGGGCGGCGACCCGTTCACGGGATTGGGCTTTCTGGAACTGGCCGAGGCCGTGCGGGACGACCCGGCGGTTTCGGCGGTGCTGGTTCTCGGGGAGATCGGCGGGGACGCCGAGGAACGGCTGGCGGAATACGCCCTGGCCACGGCCTATCCCAAGCCCGTGGCGGTCTCCGTGGCTGGGGTGAGCGCCCCGCCCGGGCGTCGGCTCGGGCATGCCGGGGCCATTTTGGAAAACGCCTCCGGGGCGGCGGAAAAGTTCGCCAGCCTGCGCCGGGCGGGATTTACGGTCTGCCCCGATCTGGCGGACGTGGCCCCGGCTGTGGCCCGGCTTCTGGCCGGGCATCCGGCATAGGGCGACCGCCCATCCCGGCCCCGGATTTGGAGGGGGTTATTGCCCGCCTTTTTTGGCGTCGCCTTTTGATCCCTGCTTGGGCTTCACCGTGCGCACAAACCCTTTGTACTTGTCTTCAAGCTTGCCGCGTTGTTTGGCCAGGGCCGCATCCGAGGCGTTTTTTTCCCGATCCAGATACTCCTGGTAGCGCTGTTCCGTGGCCGTAACGGCCGGACTGCCCTGCACCGGATGGCTGGCCTTGCCCGCTTTCTGGCCGCCGGAAGGGGCCGCAGCCGGTTCCTTGACGGCGGATTTCGTCGCCCCGGCCGGGGCCTGGCCGGTCGCAGCGGGCTTTGGCGCCTGAGCGCCCGGGGCCGCACCCGGGGAATCCTGGGCCGCAGCCAATCCGGCCAGGGCCAAAAAACCGATCAGCAGCACGACGACCATCATATTCTTTCGCATTCTCATCACTCCATGTCCGCGTCCCATTTCCGGATCGCCGCAGCATTGATCAAAAAAAGTGTTTCCTTGGCCCGGGCCATTCGCGGCAGGGGGCGAGACAAGCACATTTCCCTGCCCCCGGCAACCGGCATTTTTGCCCGATCCGGCGGGTTGGGGCAAAAGGAGGATCGCACGGTTCTGGACAAGGCAAACGGCGTTGCCCTATACTTATTCGGATGCGCGCGCTTCCACGTCCTTCCCGAATCACCATCCTGGCCGTCTGCCTCGCCGCCGCCCTGGCCGTCATCGTGGTCATCGGCTGCATGCGGGGCCTGGACACGTCGGCCCGGCAACCCGGCCAGTCCGAGGCGCCCCTTCCCGTCGCCCCGGCCGGACAGCCCGACGCACCGAAACCCGATTCCCAGGCCGAGGCCGGAACAAGCGGGCCTGCCCTGGTGTCAGACGCCCCGCCCGCCCTGGATCCATCCCCCTTTTCCCATATGATCGAGCCCCTGGCGGCCCGGCTCTTCGTCATTTCGCCCGAAATCCGGCCCGCAGGGACGCCCCAGGCCGAGGCGACTCCCCCGCAGCCCCAGACCGGGTCGAGCCCGGCCCCGGCCATCCCTGCAGCTTAAGACCAAAAACGATGAGGAGCATGACTGCATAGGAGGCGATGGTTG
>NZ_JAZHDB010000054.1:0-6025 GCF_036584575.1 Desulfolutivibrio sp. | reverse complement strand
GCCCAGGCCGAAAGGCGAACCGAGCCCTGGGGGGTGAATTTGATGGCGTTGCCCACCAGATTGAACAGGATCTGCCGGACCCGGACCTCGTCCCCGAGCAGCCGGGCGGGAACCGAGGGCGCGACATCCAAAACGAGTTCAAGCCGCTTTTCCCGGGCGGTCGGGGCCAACACATTGAACACGTTTTCCGCTGCGGCTTTGAAATCGAAGGGTTCCCTGGCCAGTTCCATCTTCCCGGACTCCACCCGGGCCAGATCTAGGATGTCGGACAAAAGACTGGTCAGACGCCTGCCCGCGCGCAAGGCCGCCTCCACGTATTCCCGCTGCTCGTCGCCCGGGGGCATGCCCAACAGCAGTTGCAACATGCCTAAAAGGCCGTTTAAGGGCGTCCTGATCTCATGACTCATGTTGGCCAGAAATTCCGACTTGGTCAGGTTCGCGGCCTCGGCTGCGGTTTTGGCCGCCAGCAGGCTTTCCTCGGCAGCCTTGCGCTCGGTGATGAACCGGGCCTGCTGCACGTTCTGCACGGCCATCTTCGAGAGCTGTCCGGCGATGACCGCCAGAGAGCTGCAAATATCCTCGAAGCGCCGCCGGGGCATGCGCGGCGCCTGGGCCAAGGCCTGGCGAAAGGCCTCCTCGTCGGCCCCGATCTCCCGGGCGTAGGCCTGCATGGCCTCCGGGTCCGCCGTCTCGTCGAGCACCTGTCCCACCAGCCAGTGGGCCACCACCTGCGTCCCCACCCGGATGCTTGTCCCGCCATCCAGGAGCCCGCCGGACAGGCACGGCCGCACGCATGACCCATCGACAGCCTGAGCACCCAAGGACATGTCCGAGCGTCGACAGTTTTCCAAACCCTTCGCCGTGCCCCGGATGATCTCGGAGCACAGGCGGCAGAAGTTGCTGGGCCTGGTCAGGGGCGTGCCGTCCGGGGCGGTGATCAGCGAGGCCACGCCCGCCGCCCGGGCGAAGGCGTCCTGGACCTTTTGCACCTCGCCCAGGTCGAAGATGTCGGCCAGGGTCAGGCCCGTAACGTCCCCCATGGGTTGGGTCAGGGCCAGGAGCTTGGTTTCCAGTCCGGCGTTGATGGCCCGAATCCCTTCCTGGGCCTCCCTTTTTTCGGTGATGTCGGACACAAAGACCAGATAGCGGTCCCTCCCCAAGGCCACGCCGCTGAAAAAAAACCAACGCCGCGCCCCGGCCACGTCCGTGATCTCCAGGTCTCCCTGGCTGTGTCCCGTCGCCTGCATGTTTTCCAGGTGGCCGCGCACGATCTCCCGGGAGCCGGGTGTCAGGGTGTCCGCAAACGACGTCCCCAAAAGGGCCGCAAACGGTTTCCCGGCCAGTCGGCAGGCCGCCGGATTGGCCTCCAGATAGCGCCCCTTTCCGTCAAAAACGACCACCCCCATGGGGGCGTTGTCCACATATCCCTGGTACTTGGTCTCGCTTTCGCGCAGGGCCCGCTCGGTGCGGCGCAGCCGACGGGTCTGCTCCAAAAGGATGGCGATGAGCGCCGCCTGGACCAGCAGCACGGCCACCGCGCCCAGAATCCAGCCCCGGTACCGGGTGAAGACCGAAAACGGCCGGTTGATGACGGCGCCGCCCTCGGGCAGACGATCCGCGTCGATCCCGAACCGGACCAATTGGGCATGGTCGAACATCGGTCTGGATCGGCTCTGGCGAACAGGCAGGCTGGACGGATTTTCCCCGTCCAGGATGCGAAGGGCCATCTCCCCGGCCTGCCTGCCGTCGTCCTCCCCGGACAGCAGGGAACCGCCCACGATGCCGTGCGCCAGCCGGATATCATGCGTCGAAAAGACCGGCACGGAACTGGCCTGGGAGATCAGTCGGGTGGTTTCTTCGCGTCCGAAGACCACCCCGGCGCCATCCACGACATAGCTGAAAAGCAGGACCACGGCGTCGGGCGGCAGTTCACCGAGCCGTTTCAGGAAAGCGTCCATGGGCAGATCGGCCGAATAGTCCACCCGTACCCGATCCTTAAAGTGAGCCAGAACCTGGGCAGCCTCATGGCGCATAGCCAGCCCGGTGACGGTATGGTCGGTGACGACGAAAACTTCCTTCGTCCCGGGCAAGAGATCCAAAATCAGGCCCATGGCGCCCTGGATATCCATGACTTCGGCCACCCCCGTGGCTCCGGACCGGACCGCGCGATCCACCAGGGCCATGTCGCCGATGCCGCAAAACACGACCCTGGCCCCTGGGAAAAGCGGCTCTGGGGCATCGAGGATCAGGGCCAGGGCCGTATCGTCCAGGGTCACGACCACGTCCACCGGCTTGTTGCGGTATTTTTCCCGCAAAAAGCCGACCTCCCTGTCCAGCGATGCCTGGTCCTGCCACCGCTTGGCATCCAGGAATTCGACGGAGGGAATGACGTCCGGCCGGGCTTCACGGATGGCGGCGAACACCCCGGCCACCTCGGAATCGGCCCAGAAATCGCCATAATGATAGGAGTTGAGGACGACAACCTGAAAGTTCTGGGCGTGGGCGTCGTGCAACAGACAAGGAAAAATCAGGAGCAAGGCCAGAAAAAAACCGCACAGGAAATGCATGGCTTCCGCATTGGTTCGCGGGTTGCGCGGCATGACGGCCCTTTCTCGCCCGAGTTGATGGATGCCAACATAAACCGGTTACAAGGGAATTGTCCTATTGCGTATACCCAATAGCACCAGGACTCCGCAAGGAAAACAAACAGGCTCACCGGAGATTTTCTAAAGAGCCGTACCTCCATGGCGACATGGATATCGCGGCCAGTCCCCGCAAAGGAGATGCTTGACCCGGACATCCGGCTTTGGCATGCCCAGGACGCCGGACGCAGGACGCAGGACGCGAAATCGCGATGACACGTTACACGCACCAAGGGGACACGGACATGCAGGGCGTATGGGACGGACTGGACAAGGAGCGGATCGCCAAGGCCGTGGTGACCGCCTATATGAGCGACGAATATCTGGACATCCTGGCGGATATCAACAACGCCGAGACCCCGGCCCAGGCCGAGGCGGCCAAGGACCGCATCAAGGAGGTCATGGGCGTGTGGCGCGAGGAGTGCCCGGACTACGCCTTCCTGGTGGACTGCCTGTATCTTTTCGCCCAGCGGCGCATCCGCGACCTCACGGGGCTGTCCTGACGGTCCCGGCTGGCGCGTTCGTCCCGTTTCGGACCTCGAGGTAGCGGTCGAGCCCGGCCAGATCGCGCCGGACCACAACGTCCGAAAATCCGGCAAAGGCCGCACAGGCCGCGTCCGCCTGGGTGCAGCCCATCTCCATGAGAAACACCCCGTCCGGGGCCAGTCGCTCCCGCACAACCCCGGCCAAGACCGGGAAGCATTCGCACCCCGTGGCCCCGCCCGGGGCGTCCGACTCCGGCGCCAGGGCCGCTTTGGGTTCGAACCCGGTCACCTCGGGGCTTGCGCTGCGGTATTCGGCCTCGCTGACGTAGGGCGGGTTGGACACCATAAGGCCGAAGCGCTCCTGCCGGTCGCTCACGACTGAAAAATCGCCGCACACACATTCAATGCGCGCCTCGACCCCATGCCGCCTGGCGTTTTTTCGGGCCACGGACAGAGCCGCCGCGCTTTTGTCCACGGCCACGCCCGTCCAGGCCGAAAAGCGCACGGCCAGGGTCACGGCCAGGCACCCCGAGCCCGTGCCCAGGTCCGCGAAACGCACCATGCCGTCACGGGGGAAGAGGGCCTCGGCCCGTTCCACGAGGCCCTCGGTCTCGGGACGGGGGATGAGCACGGCCGGGGTGACGGCAAAGGCCAGGCCGTAGAACTCCCGCTCGCCCACCAGGTAGGCCGCCGGTTCGCCCCGGCCGCGCCGGGTCACCAGATCACGGCAGCGGGTCAGTTCGGATTCGGACAGGGGCCGGTCCATGTCCAAAAAAAGGCCCAGGCGCTCAAGCCCCAGCACATGGGCCAAAAGCATCTGGGCCGAAAGCCGGGGGGAGTCCACCCCCTTGTCCGAGAGATAGGCCTCGGATTTGGTCAGGATGTCCCGCACCGTGGGTCGTTTTTCCATTCCGCTATCCGGTAGCTGGTCAGTGGGGCGGGATTGCATTCGTCAACCGGCTCACGGCCGGGCCCGGGGTCGGCGGCAAAACCGCCCAATATTGCATGATGTTCACGGCCGGGCTCGGACGGCATGGTTCAGGGGCGGGAGACGGGCGAAAAAGGCTCATCCTTCCCGTTCGGGGTTTCCAAAGGGGACCTGTCCCCTTTGGCCGCCGGAGGCATTCCCCACCCCCCCATCTCTCCGCGCGCCCTAGGCCGCGTCGGCCTGGGCCTTGAGGGCCTCGGCCTGGTAGTGGGCGGTGAGCGCCTCCATGATCTCCCCGATGTCGCCGTCGAGGATGCTGTCCAGGCGGTACACGGTCAGGTTGATGCGGTGGTCGGTCAGGCGGCCCTGGGGAAAATTGTAGGTCCGGATGCGTTCGGAGCGGTCGCCGCTGCCCACCTGGGAGCGCCGCGCCGCCTCCTGTTCCAAACGTTGCTCCTCCTGCTTGGACGCCAGCAGCCGGGAGCGCAGCACCTTCATGGCCTTGGCCCGGTTCTTGTGCTGGGATTTTTCATCCTGGCAGATGACCACCAATCCGGAGGGGATGTGCGTCACGCGCACGGCCGAGTCCGTGGTGTTCACGCTCTGGCCGCCGGGGCCGCTGGAACGGTAGACGTCGATGCGCAGTTCCGAAGGATCGATGGCCACGTCCACCTCTTCGGCCTCGGGCATGATGGCCACGGTCACCGCCGAGGTGTGGATGCGCCCCTGGGATTCGGTCACCGGCACGCGCTGCACCCGGTGGGTTCCGGACTCGTACTTGAGCCTGCTGTAGACCTTGTCCCCGGAGATGCTGGCGATGACTTCCTTGAAACCGCCGCCGCCCGTCTCGCTTGCGCTCATGATCTCCACCTTCCAGCGCATGCGCTCGGCGTACCGGCAATACATCCGAAACAGATCCCCGGCGAACAGCGCGGCCTCGTCGCCGCCCGTCCCGGCCCGTATCTCCAACAGGATGTTCTTGTCGTCGAGGGGATCCTTGGGCAAAAGCAACACCCGCAGTTCGGCCTCAAGCCCGGGCAGGGACTCCTTGAGCGCCCGCACCTCGGCCTGGGCCAACTCCCGCATCTCCGGGTCGGCGTCCTGGGCCAGCTCCTCGTTCTCCGCCAGATCGCGAGCCATGGCTTTGTAGCGACGGAAGGCCTCCACCACCTCGCCCATGTCGGCGTGGGCCTTGGCCAGCTTGCGATACCGCTCCTGGTCGTCGAAGATGCCTGGATCGCTTAACTGCCGCTCCAGTTCCTCGTACCTGCGCTCGATGCTTTCCAATTTTGCGAACATATGTTTGCCTCCGGCGGCCAGGGGAAAACTTTTTGAAAAAAGTTTCCCCCCTGGACCCCCCTTCAAAAACTTTTAACGGTTTCGCTCCGCGTGCGATACGCCGCTTGCCAACCCGTCTTCCACCCACGCGGCGCACCCCCGCCGGGGGGGTCCGGGGTCACAGCGGATGATGTGAAGTCATCCATTGAATATGCACTGAAGATCTCAGGTCTTAACGCAGTATTCGCTTCCACCTTTAACGCCATCAAGGGTGCTGAAGAATTCGTGGCAGGAACAGCAGATGAAATCGCTGGAATCGTCGTGGATGGAAACAACATCAAGATCGAATTCGCAAAACTGGCACCAGACGCACTACTGACCTTCACACAGTTTGCACCACTGCCAATGAAGTATTTTGAAGGAGAAGATCCTCTAAACTTCCAGCAGTCCGCATTCTGGCAGAGCCCAGTAGGAAGCGGTCCATTCATGGTGGATGAAGTGAAACTGAACGAATACACCACCCTGAAGCCATTTGACAAGTATCATGCAGGTGCGCCAAGCTTCAGCATCTACCTGACACCAAGCCCTGGGGACTCCGATCCGAATCTTGTAACCAATGCACAGGCAGGTATGGTGGACTACGCATTCACAAAGAATGTGGAATTCGCAAACAGCCTGAAGGATGTAGAATA
>NZ_JAZHDB010000053.1:0-6067 GCF_036584575.1 Desulfolutivibrio sp. | reverse complement strand
GGGGAAACCTTTTTTAAAAGGTTTCCCCCCTGGCCACCGGAGGTCTTCCCGTCTTTTTCTACGCCAGCTTCTTCCGGGCCGTTCCCTCTTTGTAAAAGGGCAGTTCCGTCCGGACGGCGGCGAGTTTGGTTTTGGCGGCCTTGACGGTGAAGTCGGTTTTTTCGGCATCGTCCATGGCCACGTAGGCCAGGGCGATGCCGTGCCCCAGGCTGGGCGAGAAGGAGCCGCTGGTCACCCGGCCCGCCTGGGCGTCGTCGCAGAGCACGAGGTCGTTGTGCCGGGCGCTGCGCCGTCCGGGGACGGCCAGGGCGATGAGGCGCTCCCGGACGAGTCCGGCCCCGGCGCTGCCCATGAAGGCCCCGGGCTTGAGCAGGCTTGCGTATCCGGCCTCGGAGGGGGTGTGTTCTTCGTCCAGGTCCTGGCCGTAGAGGGGATAGCCCATTTCCAGGCGCAGGGTGTCCCGGGCGCCGAGTCCGGCGGGCTTGACGTCGGGGTCGGCCAGGAGTTTTTCCCACAGGGCGAGGGCCTTGTAGGCCGGGAGGAAGAACTCGTAGCCGAGCTCCCCGGTGTAGCCGGTGCGGCTGACCAGAAGCGGCAGCTTTTCGAAGGTGACCCAGGTGCAGTTGAAGTATTTGAGCTGCGACCAGTCGCCGGGCAAAAGCCTGGACAGAACCGCGAAGGAGTGCGGTCCCTGGAGATCGATCTTGGCGGTCTGGGCCGAGATGTCCTCAAGCAGGATCGCTTCGGGCATAAGCGCGCGCAACCGGGCGAAATCGGGCGCGATGCGCGAGGCGTTGACCACGACCATGAACCGCTCGTCCTCCAGGCGGTAGACGATGAGGTCGTCGATGATCCCGCCGGCGTCGTTTAACAGAAAGCCGTAGCGGCATTTGTTTACGCCGAGGGTCTCCACGTCCTGGGTGACGCAGCGGCCAAGGGCCTGGGCCGCGCCGGGGCCTTGCACCGTGAATTCGCCCATGTGGCAGATGTCGAAGATGGAGGCCTTGGTTCTGGTGTGGGCGTGCTCGGCCAGGATGGACGTGTATTGCACCGGCATGGCGAACCCGGCGAAGGGGACGATTTTGGCTCCCAGGCCTTGGTGATGCGCGGTCAAGGGCGTGGTGGACAGGTTTTCCACGATGGTTCCTCCGAGGTGTAGGGGTTGGCGGCCGGTCACATGGGATCGGCGGTGAGCGGGAGGTTCAGGCCTTTTTCTTTCTTGGCCTTGCGGATGGACTTGAATTCGTCCAGGAGGGCGACCAGCCGTCCGTAGGTCTTTTTCACGGACAGTCCGTATTCGGAGAGTTTTTCCTCCCGGGGCCGGATGTAATTGGCCGCCAGGTAGCTGTCGCTTAAGACCTTCTCTCCGATATGCAGAACTTTTTCGACAAGCGTTTCAAAATAATTGACGATCTCGAATTTCAAATCGTTCATGATCTCCACGTAGAGGGTCAGCATCTTGAGATAGGAGATGCGTTGTCCTTTGTAGTGGCGATCCTGGAGATCCTCCAGGTCTTTGACCTTGCGGGCCTGCTGGATGTAGCTGTAGCGGCTCCAAACCTCCTGGTACAGTTCCCGCATGGCGTCGAAGTCGTCGTAGTGGTCGGCGTTGAGCAGATAATTGTCCAGCACCTTGACCACGTTGGAATAGAATTCGTCGGAATAGCCGATGATCCGCCGTTGGTGCTTGCCAAGCCAGAAATAGAGGCACTTCAAGCGTTTTTCGTGGGTATCGGTGTTTTCCACCACCTCGTTGCGCTTATAGATGACCCGGCCGTTGTATTCCCCGCGCACGATGTCGTTTAAGCGCAGGAACATGGTGTAGATGTCTTTTATGATGTTCACCCGGGGCAGGGGCTTGGCGGTCAGGGGATGGATGATCTCCTGGGCGGCCACGGACAGGGCGCGGTCCTGGCGGACGTTGTTGGGATCGTATTTGTGCTGGCGGTAGGTGACGCGCAGGATGACCACGCGCCGTTTCTTGTCCACAAAATAGCCGCCCTCGTCGAGGACGGCCACCAGATCCTTGTGCAGGCTGTCGATGGAGACCAGGGCGATTTTTTCGACCCGGGGATAGTATTTGGCCTCGGGGTGGGACGAGAGGCTGGTGATGCAGCGGTCGGTCTGTCCCAGCACCCGGACCATGAACTGTTCGCCCATGCGGAACAGCCGCCGGGCGAAAAGGGCCGAAGAGGTGCGCCGCTCGGACACGATGGGGAAACCGTAGAGCTCCATCAGGAACTGATAGACGAAATTCCGGTTGCGTTCGTATTTGCGGTCGTCGCCCACGGAAAACTTGCGGATGTTTAAGCCGAAGCGTTTGAGCTCCGTGTCCAGGTAGGACGGAAAGGAGCAGTAGACCCCGGAAAGGTAGAAATCGTTGTGGCTGTCCTGGGAAAAGACATGGGCCCGGTCCATCTGCAATATGGTGGGCAAAAGGGCCGGATAGTTCTCCAGGCTGCTCACGTCGCGGTCGGAAAAATCGGAGCGGAAGGCGTCCTGGGCCATCTTGGGCAGGCGGGCGCAGAAGGTGCGGATGTTCTGGGTGAAGATGGAATGCTCAAGGGGGCATTGCTCCCGGTATTCCTCGGCGTTGTAGTCGTGCAGGCAGTGCAGGATGTCGTACTGGAAGATTTCCTGGAAATAGCGCAACGGCCTGCCCAGGGCCACCATGGAGAATCCGGGCAGATCCTTGTATTCGTAGAGGTCGCCCTCGAAGGAGGGCAGAAGCTCCCGGGGGTCCACCAGGGGATAGTGGGGGAGTTCGAAATAGGGCCGCAGGAGGCAGTGCTTGATATGCACCAGATCAAGGAACCGTTTGAGATCCGGAATGTTCTGGAGGCGTGTGATCTCCGTGGGCGAGGCTTTTTCCGGAGAAATGGCGAAACGGAATTCGCGCACGCGGCTGAAGGCTTTTTCCCAGGTGAAGGCCATGGTCCGGTGGTCGCTCCTTGGTGGCTGGCAGCCGGGACAGGGTCCGCGCCGCTTTCCATTCGCCTGGAAGTGGGGTATCCAGTGCAAAAGGCGACGTGACGAATGCCCGATCATCCATGTGTGGAATCCCTGCATGTACGGCATTAACCGAAAAAAATAAAGCTTTTCTTTGCCAGGAAAGCGCTCCCGGAAGCGTTTTCCGGATCATGGGTTCCCATGGCCGACACCGCGTTTTTCCATAAGCTCATGGCCTTGGCCCTCAACGTCTTCGACGCCTATTCGGCCGTGCTTTTTCTGTCCGATCCGGATTCCGAGGACTGCCGGGTGGCGGCCCATTACAGCCTGGGCGACGACGTGAAGGCCGATGTGGTCATCTCGCCGGGCATGGGCCTGGCCGGATGGATCATCCGCAACCAAAAACCCTTGTTGGTGGGAAATTTCGACCAGAAACGGGGTTTTCTGGGGTATTACGACCAAAAAGACGAAGCCCGCATCCGGGCCTTCATGGGCTGCCCCGTGCCCCTGTGCGGCGGCGCCGTGTGCCTCGACAGCCGCAAGACCTTCACCTTCGGGGAAAAAGACCAGAAAATCCTGGGGCAGTTCGCGGACATCGCCGCCAGCCATGTCATGGCCGAGCGCCAGCGCGCCGAGGACGCCCGGGACGCCCGCTATCACCGGGCCTTGGCGACCATAAGCGGCCTGCGCCGCAGCCATCCCACCTGGCCCGCCTTCCAGGCCGCGCTGCTTGGCGCCCTCTCCGAAGCCACGGGGTTTTCGGCCTGTTTCCTGGCCGTGCGCGACGAATCCGGCCATGGGTATTATCTCGAAGGACCATGCCGGGGGGTGTTCGAACATCCCCTGGATGCGCCCAAGAAATTCACCATGGGACAGGGCCTGATCGGCTGGGTGTTCAAGAATAATTCCCCGGCGTTTGTGGGCGACGGGGAGTCCTCCGCCGCCCCGGCGCCGCTTTTTGGCAAGGATGTTCCGGCCACGGAATTTCGCAGCGTGATCTGCCTGCCCCTGGCCTTTGCCCGGCGCTCCCGGGCTGTCCTGGTCCTGGCCGACGAGCGCCCCCTGGGCTTTGGACCGGACATCAAGGATTTCGCCCGCATGACCTCGGAATATCTGGTCCTCTTTCTTGAGAATCTGCACCTGAAAAGTCGTCTTTCCCACGGCCCGTCATAGACTTTTTCCCCGAGGGACTCTAACATGCGCCCGACCGGATTTCCGGCCCGAGGGCGTCATGCGGTGTTGCGCATGGCCGGGCTTATTTCCGGAATTGGTCCGCGCGCCTTCTTTGCGCCTCTTTTCTCTTGAAACCACCCCCGGCCCGAGCCGGACAATCGGTAGGCACCATGTGCAGCTTGTTTTCCCGGATGTTCAATTTCCTCGGCAAGGATTTGGCCATGGACCTGGGCACGGCCAACACCCTTTTGTATGTGCAAAGCCAGGGCATCGTCCTCAACGAGCCCTCGGTGGTGGCCATCGACAACCGCACCAACGGACTTATGGCCGTGGGCACGGAGGCCAAGGAGTTTCTGGGGCGCACCCCGGATCGCATCCGGGCCATCCGGCCCATGAAAGACGGGGTCATCGCCGATTTCGAGGTCACCCGGGCCATGATCGCCTTTTTCATCCGCAAGGTGATCCACGGCTTCCGCTTCGCCAAGCCCAAGATCGTCATCTGCGTGCCCACGGGCATCACCCAGGTGGAAAAGCGCGCCGTCATCGAGTCCGCCCAACTGGCCGGAGCCCGGGACGTGCGTCTGGTGGAGGAGCCCATGGCCGCCGCCATCGGCGCGGGGCTGCCCATCGAGCGCCCCACCGGGAACATGGTGGTGGACATCGGCGGCGGCACCACCGAGGTGGCCGTCATCTCGCTTTCCACCATCGCCTACGCCGAGTCCGTGCGCGTGGCCGGCGACGAGATGAACGAGACCATCCAGCGTTACGTCCAGGACCAGTTCCAGGTGCTCATCGGCGAAAATCTGGCCGAGGAGATAAAAATCGCCATCGGTTCGGCCATGCCCCTGCCCGAGCCCAAGAGCATGGAGATCTCGGGGAAAAGCCTCATCGACGGCACCCCGAAAAACGTCACCATTTCCGACGGGCACATCCGAGAGGCCATCAAGGATCCGGTCAACATCATCGTGGCCGCCGTGCTCAAGGCCCTGGAGAAAACCCCGCCCGAACTGGTGGGCGACATCGCCCGAAACGGCCTGCTCCTGGCCGGGGGCGGGGCCCTGCTTGCGGGTCTGGACCGGCTCATCGTGCAGGAAACCAACCTAAGCGTCTTCGTGGACGACGATCCCCTGACCACCGTGGTGCGCGGCACCGGCAAGACCCTGGACGACCGGGAACGCTTCGCCAACGTGTTCATCAACTAGCCGCGTCCCATGCAAGACCTTCTCGCCCAGGCCGCCGCCGTCGTGCAAAGCGCCGGCGACATCATCCGCGACCATTGGGACCGCAAAAAAGACATCCGCAAAAAGGGCCGCATCGATCTGGTCACCCAGACCGATACGGCCGTGGAACGCTTTCTGGTGGAGGAACTCGGCCGCCTGCTCCCGGGAAGCGCCTTTCTGGCCGAGGAATCCGCAGCCACGACCGTTCCCGGCCCCCGGACCTGGATCATCGACCCCCTCGACGGCACCACCAACTACGCCCACGGCTTTCCCTTCGTCTGCACCTCCGTGGCCCTGTGGGACGGGGACAAGGTGGCCCTGGGCGTGGTGCATGCCCCCATGCTGGGGGAAACCTTCCTGGCCGCCGCCGGGGGCGGGGCCACCTGCAACGGCCGCCCCATGCGCGTCTCCCAGACGGCGCACCTGGCCGACGCCCTGGTGGCCACGGGATTTCCCTACGCCATCGAGACCCACATGGCCGACATTTTAGTCGAACTGGAACGGGTGCTTGCCGCCACCCAGGGCGTGCGCCGCCCCGGTTCCGCCGCCCTGGACCTGGCCTACACCGCAGCCGGACGTTTCGACGCCTTCTACGAAAAGGCCCTCAACCCCTGGGATACGGCCGCCGGATGGCTTTTGGCGGTCGAGGCCGGGGGATGCGTCACCCAGTACCTCCCAGACGTCCCGTATGGCCTCACGGCCCCGACCATCCTGGCCACCAACGG
>NZ_JAZHDB010000052.1:0-26221 GCF_036584575.1 Desulfolutivibrio sp. | reverse complement strand
CCGCCGCCAGCCGTCCGTCCTCGGCCGGACCATACCCGGCGGCGTCGAACCCGGGATCGGCGAACAGGCCGTCCTTGAGGCGCTCCCAGCTATAATTGCGGGACTCGGGCTGGAGCAGATAGGCCCCAAGCCCCAGGTCGCGCCAGACCCGCAGGGGCACGGTCTCAAAGACCGGATACGCCTCGGCCAGTTCCTTCAGCGACGGCACGGCCACGCTCCCGGCCATGACCAGCCGCCCGGCCAGGGCCGCCGCCTCCGGGGAGCCGGGCTTGGCCCGCACCCGGTATTCGGCGTCGGGATAGCCCACGGCGAACCCCCCGGGCACGGGAACCAGCCCCATGTCGCGTCCCGACGGGTCGGGAAGATCGCGCGGGGCGGCCTCGGGAAAGACGACGACTTTTTCCGGTTCCAGGGCGCCCGCCGGGCCGCCCAGCAAGGAAAGCTGCCGGGGGCCGGACGATTCCCCGCCCTTCCCCGTCGACGTGGCCGGGGCGGCCTGCGGGGCGTCCAGGGAACGGGACAGGGCCGCATCCACCTCCCGGGCCAGGGACTTGAATTCGAACTCCTCCAGGAAACGCACCACTTGGATCCGATCCGCCGGGCGCACGGCAAAGGCCTCAAGGTCCGCCTCGGGCAAAAGATCCGTGCGAAGCCTGGTCAGCTCGCGAAACAAGAAGGCCTCGTCGAGGCGCCCCTCGAGCTTTTTGCGGGCCGCCGGGGGCACGTCGTCTGGGCGGTCGCGCACGTCCTCCAGGGTGGGATGTCCGTGCAGGATGGCCAGCGCCGTTTTGGGGCCGATGCCCGGGATGCCCGGGATGTTGTCGCTGGCGTCCCCGGTCAGGGCCTGGAGATCGGGCCAGGAGGCCGGGGTGATGCCGTATTCCGCCTGGAAATCGGCCACGGTGATGATCTTTTCGGTCTTGCCCCCCGGATCCCACATGGTCACGTCCGCGTCCAGACATTGGCGCAGATCCTTGTCCGAGGCCAGGATGACCACGGGCAGGCGGTTCTTGAAGCGGGCGGCCAGGGAGGCGATGTAGTCGTCGGCCTCGAAGCCGTCGCCCACCAGGACGGGCAGGCCCAAAAGCGGCACGCCGCGCAACAGGGGGTCGATCTGAAGGGCCAGGGGCTCGGGCATGGCCACCCGGTTGGCCTTGTAGGACGGATACAGTTCGTGGCGGAAGTTCTTGCCCGTGCCGTCGAGCAGAAACAGGGCGTGGGCCGGTTTTGCGTCGCGCAAAAACTTCAGCAGGATGCGCATGACGATATAAAGCGCATTGGTGGGAAAACCGTCGGAACGAGCCAGGTCGCCATAGGCGTAATAGCCCCGAAACAGAAAGGAGCTGCCGTCGATGAGGTACAGGGTGTCGGTGGCGGGGGCCGTGGCGTCCCGAAGGGGCATGACGCGTTCTCCTTGCGGCGCGGCCGGGTGGTGCGACGCCGGGCGCTTTGCAGGGTATTACGTCAGGGTGGCGAGGCTGGCAACCGTGCCCGGGCACGGGGAAATCCGCCCCGCAAGGTCCGGCCCGATGACCCAAGTTTCAAACGCTCGCCAAAACGCCCATAAAAGGCTGGCTGGCGCGAGATTTCCAGGTGGTCTTGATTTTTACTTTTCGAAACACTACGGTGACGAACCTTAAATACGCTCTCACCCGGGCCATGACTGCCCGGACGCCGAACATTCCCCACGGAGAAGGATTTTTGCCATGAGCTCCTCGACGCGCAAGACTGCTGTCGCCGTATTGGCCTTGACCCTGTTTGTGTTTGCCGTTCCCCTGACCGGAATGGCCCAGGACAACGCCACAGGCCGCATCACAGACCGGTACACGCAAAAAGCCGACGACACGGCCCCGGCCGGTGTGTCTCCCAAGGCCCTGGAACAAAAGATCGAAAGCGTGCCTACTCCGGCCTTCGTCCAGCAGGGCGAAGAATACCAAAAGGAACTGGACAAGGAATTTCCTGTTCCCGCCGCATCGGGCGGCCCCCTGGATCTGGAAAAAAGCGTGCTTCGGGGGCTGGCCGCCAACCCGCAGATGCAGTCCGCCCGGGCCCAGATCCTCGGCGCGGAAGAGGGCCGTCGCCAGGCCCTGGCCAACTTCGGCCCCGTGGGCACCGTGTCCTACGGCTACCAGCGCACCGACGGCAATGTTTGGGTTCCCACCACCCAGACCAACATCGGCAACAGCATCGCCAACAAGACATACGGGACGAGCCTTGGCACCAGTGAGGCCATGAACCAGAACCGCAGCTACTGGCAAAACCTGTATACCCTGCAGCTCAACGTCACCCAGCCGCTGTTTACGGGCTTCAAACTTTTGAGCAGCTACCAAAAGACCGCCCTGGCCAAGGAGCAGGCCGAGGCCCAGCTCACCAACACCGAGTTGACCCTGATCAAGGCTGTGCAGCGGGCCTTTTTGGCCCTGCTCAAAGCCCGCTCCGACGTCAAAAGCAACCAGGATTCCGTAGCCCGCCTGCAGTCCCAGTACAAAGTCACCCAGGCCTTCTACGACGTGGGCCTCAAACCCCGCCTGGACGTGCTCCAGGCCGAGGCCGAGCTGGCCACGGCCGAACAGAACCTGCTCAAGGCCCAGAATTCTGTGCTGACCCAGACCGCCCAGCTCAACTCCCTGCTCAACCTGCCCCTCTCCCAGGACACCGCCTATGTGGGCGAACTTTCCTACGAACCCTTCACCATGACCATCGAAAAGTGCCTGGACACGGCCTACACCACCCGCCCCGACCTCTACATCGGGGTCAAAAGCGTACAGATCGCCGAGAAAGACGCCAAGGTGGCGGCCAGCCCCCTGTATCCCCAGGTCCAGGCCCAGTTCGGCTACGCCCGCAAGGGCGACACCCCGGGGATGGACAACAAGCGCAAATCCAGCAGTGTGACGCCCGAGGCCACCACTGTGGGCGTGACCGCCAACTGGCAGATATGGGACTGGGGGTCCACCTATTTCGGCTACAGCCAGGCCCGGGATACGGTCAAAAAGCTCCAGGCCGACCTGGCCAAGATGCGCCTCGATGTGGGCTACGAGGTCAAGACCTACCACTTGAACATCCAGGATGCGGCCAAGCGCATCTCCGTGGCCCGCACCGGACTTGAGGCCGCCCAGGAAGGCTACCGCATGGCCGTGGCCCGCTATCAGGCCCAGGTGGGCACCAACACCGACGTGTTGGACGCCCAGTCCCGGGTCAGTTCGGCGGAATTCAACCTGACCCAGGCCCTGTCCGACTACCAAAGCGCCCTGGCCGACATCTATGTGGCCATGGGCATCAAAAATACGGCGCTCATCCCCAACTAGCTTTCGCCCGGCCCCGACCAGCCACGGCCCGGCCCTTTCGAGGACCGGGCCTTTTTTCGTCTCCGGCCGTCAGGCCCCTGCCTCCACAGGATGCGCCCCACATCAGGCGCAGAAACCCGCCGTAGTCTTGACTACCGGGTGACGGGCCTTATGTTTTTTGCAAAATTTAACCACCCATGGAGGCGCTTATGGACTTCGCCAAGCTCAATCCCTGGAACTGGTTCACAAAAGAAGACGCCCAGGACGCCGCCCCTCCGGCCGCGCCGGGCGCCCCCCCGGCAAAGCCCTCCTTTCCGGAATCGCCCTTCCCCTCCCTGCACCCGGACACGGAACGTTTTTTTGAGAACGCCTTCCGGAATTTCGGCTTCCCCCGGGGGATGTGGCCCGGGTTTATCTCCGGGCCGGAATCCGGCGGCATCGCCAAGCCCAAGGTGGACATCACCGGTTCGGAGAAGGAATATACGGTGAGCGCCGAACTGCCCGGCATCGACGAGAAGGACATCCACATCGAACTCAAGGGGGATTGCCTGATCATCCGGGCCGAGAAGCGTCAGGAGGAGAAATCCGAAGACAAGGGATATTACCGGGTGGAGCGCCGCTTCGGCGCCTTTGAGCGGGTGCTGTCCGTTCCCAAGGACGCGGATACGGCCAACATCAAGGCCACATGCAAAAACGGGGTGGTGACCATCACCATGCCACGCACGGCCGCGCAGGAGCCGTCGGCCAGGCGTATCGCCATCGAATAGCTGCGGCCGCCGCACAGTCCGTCACCGGGAACACCGCTGTCGCCTTGGCCCCGAAGGATTTTCCCGTGCGGGCCGCGTTCCAGGACATTCCCTGAAAAATGCCTGAAGACGCCGTTACGGGCGTTGCCAAAGGGCCGGGAGCAATCCCGGCCCTTCTGCCGTCGTCCGTCTCAGGAATCCTTTTTGCCGCCGCGCTTGCTGGTCAGGGCCAGCCGGGTGGCCGCCGCGAAAAACCCGGCGATGATGCCCAGGGTGAACCCCCGGCGCATGTCCATGAAAAAGATGCCGCCCAAAACCCCCACCGATCCGCCCACCAGGATGCCCCGGACCAGGGCCTCCATGATGATGCTGCGCTCCTTGTCCATACCCGTCCTCCTTTTGCGCGGCCGCAGGGGATGCCCCCGGACGCGCCGCACGCCCGCCCCTATCCCGCAAAGGCCTTCGCGGCGTCGAGGGTCTTCTCCAGGTCCGCGTCCGTATGGGCGAAGGAGGTGAAGGCGCACTCGAACCCCGAGGGCGCGAGGTTTACGCCGCGGGCCCGCATGTGGCCGTAAAAGCGGGCATAGCGGGCGCTGTCTGCGGTCTTGGCCGTGGCGAAGTCCGTAACCGGCGATTCGGTGAAAAACAGGGTGAAGATGGAGGCGATGCGGTTGCGCACGACGGGCAGCCCCTTGTCAGCCAGGATGCCCGCCAGGGTCGAGGCGAAGGACTCGGTGCGCGCGGCCAGTCCGGCGTAGTCGGCCTGGGCCAGGGCGGTCAGGGTGGCCAGGCCGGCGGCCATGGCCACGGGATTCCCGGACAGGGTTCCGGCCTGATAGATGTCGCCCTCGGGGCTTATGCGCTCCATGAACCGGCGCTTGCCGCCGTAGGCCCCCACGGGAAAGCCGCCGCCGATGATCTTGCCCAGGCAGGTCAGGTCCGGGTCGACGCCGAACACGGACTGCGCGCCGCCGTAGGCCAGCCGGAACCCGGTGATGACCTCGTCGAAGATCAAAAGCGCCCCATGCCTCGCCGTCAGTTCGCGCAGGCCTTGCAGGAACCCGGGTTTGGGCAGGACCAGCCCCATGTTTCCGGCCACCGGCTCGACGATGACCGCCGCGATGTCGTCATGGGCGGCAAAAAGCGCGGCCACGCCGCCCAGGTCGTTGTACGGCACGGTCAGGGTGTGGCGCACCGTGCCCTCGGGCACGCCCGGGGTGCCGGGGATGCCGAAGGTTGCCACGCCGGACCCGGCGGCGGCCAGGAAGGCGTCGCCGTGGCCGTGGTAGCAGCCCTCGAACTTGATGACCGCGTCCTTGCCGGTCACCCCCCGGGCCAGGCGCAGGGCGCTCATGGTGGCCTCGGTGCCGGAGTTGACCATGCGCACCATGTCGATGCCGGGCACGGCGTCGACCACGGCCTTGGCCATGGCCACCTCGGCCGGGCAAGGCGCGCCGTAGCTGGCGCCGTCGAGCATGGCCGCCCGGGCGGCCTCGGTCACCCCGGGATGGGCGTGGCCCAGGAGCATGGGGCCCCAGGACATGACGAAATCCACGAGTTCGTCGCCGTCCACGGTAAAAAGCTTCGACCCGGCGGCCCGGGCGATGAACAGGGGGTCGCAGCCCACGCTCTTGCAGGCCCGCACGGGGCTGTTGACCCCGCCGGGAATGAGCGTTTTGGCCGTGGCGAAAAGTTCGGCGGAAGTGGTCATGAGACGTCTCCGAAGGGGATGACAGGTTGCAGGCGGCGGATTGCGGCGGACTCAGGCGGCTTTTTGGGCAAAGGCCAGGATATAGCCGTTGATATCTTTGATGTAAAATTCCCGCATGCCGTAGAAGGTGACATGGGGCCTTTTCAGAAAGGCGGTGTCTTCGTCCAGGGCGGCATAGCGGGCGTCCAGGTCGTCGCACTCGATGTAGAGGGTGAACGCCCCGCCGGGCTTGGCGTTTTCCAGGGACGGCAGTTCGGCGGCCAGGCTTTTTTTGGACTGGAACATGACCCGCACCGCGCCGGATACGACCATGGCGTAGCACAAGGGTCCGGCGGCGGGCCAGGCGAAGACGGCCTGCCGCCCTTCGTCGGTGACGCCCATGGCGAAATCGAAGCCGAGCACGCGCCGGTAGTAGTCCACGGTGCGGGCCACGTCGTCCACCATAAGGTTGGGGGCCAGAGAGGTCAGGGGCATACAGGAGCTCCTTTTCGAAATCTCATTGACTTTCTTCAGGATACGAATTAGTTTTATCTTAATCCAGTCAACTGGAGGTGGAAGGCACATGCCTTCGAGGCCCTTCGGGGCCTTTTTTTATGGAAGCCATTTTCTTCCCCACCCATCGATTACCCCTGAGGGACTCCTGTGGTACTTTGATTTTTCAAGAAGTTGCGCGATTTTCCCTCCAAAATTATCTGGTAAAGATTTTTTCTGACGCCGATGCAGCGTACATTTGTAGCTCGGATGTGCGATGATGTCCGCAATTTGAAGCCCTGAAATATTGAATTGTTTCGGCTTTACTTTAAGTTGTCCGCTCGACAATGTTGCCATAAAAACATCGCGAGAAACGTATTCCGTTCCCTGCTGTACGAGACGTTGAAAGGAATCCTTGAGCCGTCTGTCTTCTTTCCCACCTCGTGATTCAGCAAGCACATCACCGATGAGCGCATTCAACTCAAGATATCGAACAAACCTTTCCAGCATCACGGCCAAACAATAGTGATACGGATCAAAAAGCCAGCGCGAATATCGTTGTTTATGTTCCAGCTTGTCAATAACAACCGTTATGACCTTGTACTCAATCTTCTCAAGCAACGTCAGAAGATCCTCATTGAATTGCATCTCATTTTCTTTGTCCCGCAACGAAGAAAAAGGATATTTCTTATTCACCAACTCTTTTCTGTGCAGGATGATAGGATCATCTGGATGTGATGTGAAGTGCTTTGTCTTCAATCCTTCAAGGAGCGGATGCACCGTATCGCTCACATATTCATGCCGGATAATCACCCCTGTCAAACTCAGATATCGGTGATTTTCGTTCTCCGAAGCACCCAGGTCAGAGTTCCCGACCTCATCAATGTAGAGACGACAATCTGGCATGGATTTATTGCCTAAAAATATTCCATCGACGTCTTTTTCAACTCTTTTCTGCTCAGAAGCATGGCGTAGTCGTCGATGCCCGACTCCCGGACCAGATCCTCCACGATGCGCCGACACTCCTCCGGGCTTGAGGCATGCACCATGGTATAGAGGTTGTACGGCCAGTCCAGGCAGTTGATGCGGTGGTAGCAATGGCTGATCTCCCGGCGCGAGGACATGTATTTCCCCACCCGAGCCATGTCGTCGTCATCCACATACCAGGCCACCATGGCGTTGGCCCCGTACCCGGCCTTCTGATGCCGAAGCGTGGCTCCGAAACGCCGGATGGCCCCGCTCTCCTTCAGGCGCGCAAGCAGACCCTGCACCTCGGCCTCGGTCGCCCCGGCGGACGCCGCCATGTCCGCATAGGGCGTGGCCGAATCCGGCAGGTCCGCCTGGGCCATGCGCAGGATGCGCCGCTCCGTTTCGCTGAATTGGGGTTTCGTCTCTTTCGGCATACGTGGGTCGGCCCTCCCTGTGGCCCGTCATCAAAGGCTTTGTCCTTATCGCCTTCATGTGCTAGACGCAACCTGACCAGCCCCGACCCGACCCGACCCGAAACGCCGCGCGGCGCAGGGGCGGGAACTGGTCCGGGAGGCGCCCCGCAAGGCCGGGCGCACCCGGCATCACCTGGAGGAGAGTCATGAAGATCGCGGTCATCGGCGGAGGCAGCTGGGGCACCACCCTGGCCGACATGCTGGCCAAAAAAGGCCTTGAAACGCGGCTTTGGGTGCGCGAGCAGAAGGTGATGCACGAAATCCGCACCCTGCACGAAAACACCTGGTATCTGCCCGGCCGCCCCCTCGCGCCAAACCTCGACGTCAGCACCGATCCGGCCCATGTGGCCGACGGGGTCCGGCACTTCCTGTTCGCCGTGCCCTGCCAGTTCATCCGCCACGCCTATACCCGGTTCCTCAAATATCTGCCCAAGAACCCGGCCATCATATGCGCCAGCAAGGGCATCGAGCTCGACACCCTGATGCCCATGTCCGACGTCTGCGAGGATGTCCTGGGCGCCCTCAAGCCCCGCTTCGCCATGCTGTCCGGGCCGTCCTTCGCCTTCGAGGTCATAAACGGCATTCCCACCGCCGTGGCCCTGGGCTGCGCCCACAAAAAGACCGGCAAAGAGGTCCAGGAAGCCCTGTCCACCCCCAAGTTCCGGGTCTACACCAACCCCGACGTGCGCGGCGTGGAACTGGGCGGGGCCATCAAAAACATCATCGCCATCGCCTCGGGCGTGGCCGACGGCCTGGGGTTCGGCAGCAACGCCCGCTCCGCCCTCATCACCCGGGGGCTCCACGAAATGAGCCGCCTGGGCAAGGCCATGGGCGCGGATACCGAAACCTTCATGGGCCTGTCGGGCCTGGGCGACCTGGTCCTGACCTGCACCGGCGACCTGAGCCGCAACCGGCAGGTGGGCATGCGCCTGGCCAAGGGCCAAAAGCTTTTGGACATCCTGGGCGAAATGAAAATGGTGGCCGAGGGCGTGAAAACCACCGAGGCCGTCCACACCCTGGGACAAAAGCTCGGCGTGGAGCTGCCCATCACCGAACAGGTCCATGCCGTCTTGTACCGCAATCAGGAACCCGCCGCCGCCGTCCAAGCCCTCATGACCCGCACCCTGAAGGACGAATAAGCTATCGGGGCTGCCGCCCCGCCGCACAGCCATCGGGGCTGCCGCCCCGTACCCCGCCCGGGGGGAATCATTCCCCCCGGGCCCCCCGTCACCGGGCCGTGGTTCCTGCCGCCTTGCGGCAGGAACCACGGCCCGGAAACGCTGGTTTCGGGTGTGGCGGAATCTTCGGCCAGGGGCACATGTCCCGGCGAGTGTACACGTTGTCGGAGTAGAGAAATATAGAGCTTGACGAAGTCACTGTTCGGTGACAAATATCCCCGCATGGACAGCCCAAAACAGAACAGCCCGGCCGAGCGCCCCAGGGACCGCGAGGGCACCATGCGCCTCCTCGTGGATGCCGTCGGACGGGTGCTGGCCCGGCAGGGGTTCCGGGCGGTCAAGGTCAATGTCGTGGCCCGGGAGGCGGGCGTCGACAAGGTGCTGATCTACCGGTACTTCGGCGGCCTGCCCGGCCTTGTGGCGGCCTTCGCCCACAGCGGCGACTTCTGGCCCGATGTGGAGGATTTGGCTGGTGGCGATGTTGCGGCCCTGGCGGCCCTGCCCTTTGTCGAACGTCTGGTGATCGTATCCCGCAACTACCTGAGACGCCTGCTGCGCCGACCGCTCACCCTGGAAATCCTGGCCTGGCGGTTCATGGAGCAAAACGAACTCACCGACGCCCTGGACTCCGCCAGGGAAGTCGGCGGAGTCCGGCTGATGCGACTCGTGGAAAGCGGCGACATGCCGCCCTCCCTGGACATGCCGGCCCTGTACGCCTTCCTGGGCGCGGCCATCAATCATTTGGCCGTCCGCTCCCGGACGGAAAGGACATTCGTCGGCCTGCCGCTTGACGACCCAGCCACCTGGGAGCGCTTTGAGGCCATGCTGGAAAGGATCATCCGCAGCCTGGCGGACGCCCCGTAATTTTTTTCGACGCCAAGTCACCGTTAGGTGACTTACAAATGACAGCGCAACCCCATCCGGCAGGGAGACCGATCACGGCCGGGAACGGATGGGACACAACACAAAGGAGTACGGATATGCCGCGTGGGAAGCATCAGTGCAAGGAACCGACGTTCATGAGCATTTCGCAAGACGCCTGGTCATGGATCGTCGGCCTGGGACTTCTGGCCGTCACCCTGCTGCTGGTTGTCGTGGGAGGGTCCATGGCCGCCCAGGGGCCTGTGGGCGAGGAGGAGGAGGCCTTGTCGGCCATGCGCCAGCGGGACGCGCGAAACGGGCCAGAGGCCGCCTCCCGGTCCAGTCTGTCCCTGGAAGCCGCCGGGAGCGCCCTGGCCCCGGCCGACGTCTCGGGCGCGGGGATGGCCGTGTGGCGCGACGAGCTCAAGGCGGCGTACGATACGGAAAATTTCGGTTTCGACGCCGGGTATACCGGCAGCCATTACCTGTTTTCCAAAACCGGGAACCTGCCCTTTGCCGGGCGCAAGCCCTTTGAACAGTTGCACAGGCTGGAGGCCGGAGTCACCGTCAGGGGTGATTTATGGGGGAATGTCACCGGGTTTGCGGGGCTCCGGGGGAGCCTGGGCTTCGAACGCGACCCCGGCAGGGGATACGAGGGCACGGTGCTGGCGGGTCTGGCCTTCCCCCTGGGCGGCAGCTGGACCATGACCCTGGGCGGCGGCGCGTCCATAAACAGCGTGGAGATCCAGCCCGCAGCCATGCTCGGGTTCCGCTACGACGCCGGAGGGGCGTTTGCGGCCGACCTGGGCTTTCCCCGAACGGAGATCACCTGGCGAGGCGGCCAGTGGTGGTCGTTGCGTCTGACCGGAAGCCTGGAATCCGGATTTTACGGCCTCGCAAGCGACAATCCCGTGGTCCCGGACGGCTATGTGTCCATGCTGTCGCCCCAGGGCGGCCTGTGGCTCGACCTGCGACCCCTGGACGGTCTGGCCGTCAGCCTGGGCGCCTTGTACTCCCTGCCGGGGACCATGTCCCTGTACAGGGAGAGCGGTTCGCGCCTCAAACAACTCGACATTGGCGGCGCGCCGGGCGGCGGCCTGCGTCTGCGCTACGAGTTCTAATCCGCCCCCCCCTTCCCCTCCGCGTTCACCGACCAGACAGGGTCCAAACCCGTGGGCACAGAACGTTGCGGCCCTGGCTTCGGCGCAATGCGCCGAAGCCAGGGCCGCACGATACGGGGTGCAGGGGGGTTACCCCCCTGCCGGGGGGTGCGGGGGGCGGCGCCCCCCGCGCGCCTTAGGCCGTCGTCCCCAGCCACTGGACCCAAAGGTGGCGGGAGCGGGGACCGTCGAATTCGCAAAAAAACACGCCCTGCCAGGTACCGAGCTGGATCTTGCCGCCGCTGACGATCAGCGACAGGGACGGCCCCACCAGGGTGGTCTTGATGTGCGCGTCGCTGTTGCCTTCGGCGTGGCGATAGGGGCCGCTGCGGGGGACAAGGGCGGAAAGCGCCGCCAGCATGTCCGTGACGACATCGGGGTCGGCGTTTTCGTTGATGGTCAGGCAGGCGGTGGTATGGGGGCAATGCACCACCAGGATGCCGTCGGCGTATCCCCGGACGCCGCCAACTCCTGGAGTTGGCGGGTGACCGGGATCATTTCCTGGCGCTTGCCGGTACGGATGTTCAGGGTTTCCATGGTTTATTCCCGCGCTATCGGCGTGTCTTCACCCCTACTGTCCGTTCGGGGAACCCGGAGTGGGCACATCCATGGGCAGTTGCAGGCGCGTGAGCTGTTCGGAAAGGCTGGCCGCCTTCTTGGCGGAAACGCCGGTCAGGATCTCTCCGGCCTGACGCCCCTTCATCCCGGCCAAAATCTTGACGGCGATGCGGTCGTCCAGGCTCTCCAAAACCGCAGCGGCCTGCTTGGGCTTCATATTGGTATACACGTCGATGAGGTGCTTGAGTTTCTCGTCCTTGGTCTGTTGGGCCTGGTCGAGCATGGTCTTGAGGCTGGCCTCCAAGGCCGCCAGATCCTTGACCCGCTGGTCAAGTTTGGCCTCCATGTCGGCGATGGCCTGTTCCCGGCGGTCGAGATCGTCCTTGCGTTCGCCAAGCTCCTGCCAATCCAGAACCCCCGGCGGACCGGACGGGGCGGGCGTCTCGGCCGGAGCCGCCTTGGGCGTCTCCGGGGCCTTCTGGGTCTGGGCCATGGCCGGGGGCACGGTCATGACCGAAGCCACCACCATGTGCCCGTCCCCGCGGCTGGCCGAATCCGGAACCAACGCATCGATGCCCATGAAGAGAAGTACCCCCAGCTTGATAGCGGCAAGCATGGTCAAGGCCGCAAGCACCTTGGAAAGCTTGGGAAGTCCCCTGGGACGTGTGCCCGCAGGACGGCGAAGACGCCCATCCGGGTCTTGGGTCCGCCTAAGCTCCGTGTCCGGCGCCATGTCTGACGACTGCCATTTCGTCATTTTGCTTCTGCTCCTTCAGGCTTTCTTCACGGGCGTGGCGTGTGGCCTGGTTGGACTTGAGTTTGTCCAAAAGCTTGCGATCCGTGGATCGCGCCACCACCGTATCCCGGCGCCGGGCCACCTCTGCGGCGGCCTGCCGCAGATCCTCCTCGGCCATGAGAATGTCCATCTCCAGACGTTCCTTGTACACCCGCCACAACCACAAATCGGCCGGGGTGACGTCGGTTTTCCCTTCCAGGGCGGACGTGTGGACGGCGATCACCTCGCGCAGGTCGCGCACGGCTTTCTCTCTGGTCAATTGAACATGCAGGGCCTTGGCCAGTTCCATCTTGGCCTGCTCTTCGAGCTGGGTCCGGTAGTCCAGAACCTTTTGGAGACTGAAACGAAACATGTCCGATCCTGCGGGTTTTCCACCATGGGTGTACGGCTTCGGGAGATGCGAAGCAAGAATTGGTCCAGCCGTCGGCCAAAAGTTCCGGGCCGACACCGCCAGGGCATGGCCCGGGGACGTTGGGAGGGGCGTCGCGTCACGACGCGGGGGCGGGCTCGCCACAAGGGCGGGCCCGGCAAAAAAGGAAGGCCGGGATCTGACGGTTACGACCTCCCGGCCCGGGCAGTGGAACGGCGGGCACGTTCGGCGGGCGCCCGCCGCCCGCAGGATCTCCGCCCTCCGGACAACGCCGGAGGGCGAGACATGGCAGCTATTGCGGGACGTCCGGGGACTTATCCGTATAATAGGGCGGGGTGGGGCTCAAAAGCCCACGGCCCTTTTTATCGAAGTAGGGATAGCTGGCCAGCCCCCATTTCTGAAGCCGGAATTCCATGGAGGTCTTGAGCACGCCCAGGCCGTAGGTCACGCTGCGGGAGAAATTGATGGAGGAGGCCTCCTCGAAATACTTGGTCGGACACGACACCTCGCCGATGCGGAACCCGAAGTAGACGGTCTGGGCCAGCATCTGGTTGTCGAAGACGAAGTCGTCGGAGTTCTCCCACAGGGGCAGGGTCTCCAGCACCTCCCGGGAGAAAGCCCGGTATCCGGTGTGGTATTCCGAAAGCTTGGCGTTGATCATGATGTTCTGGGCCAGGGTCAGAAAGCGGTTGGCCACGTATTTATAGAGGGGCATGCCGCCCTGAAGCGCCGTGCCGCCCAGGATGCGCGAGGCGATGCAGGCGTCGTACTCGCCGCTGGCCACCAGGTTGGCCATGGCCGGGATGATCTTCGGGGTGTACTGGTAGTCGGGGTGGACCATGATGACCACGTCGGCCCCGAGCTTTAAGGCCTCGCTGTAGCAGGTCTTCTGGTTGCGGCCGTAGCCCCAGTTCTTTTCGTGGCAGAAACAGCGCAGGCCAAGGGTCCGGGCCTCTTCGACGGTGTTGTCGCGGCTGCAGTCGTCCACCAAAAGGATCTCGTCCACAATGTCCCTGGGGACTTCGGAGCAGGTGCGTTCCAGGGTGGCGGCCGCGTTGTAGGCGGGCATGACCACCACCACTTTTTTTCCGTTGAGCATGGGATTTTCTCCGGGGAGGTCGTATTCTCGGCGTAGGATGGGCCGGGCGATAGTGGAGCCGGCCACGCCGCGATGCGGCGCGACGCGGTGAAATGGGGAACTAATCCCAAAAAACCCGGCCCTGTCAACCCCCCCGTTGCTCCCGACCCGGCCCCCCTTCGGCCCGGGGCGGGCCGGGGCCTGCCGCTTTTCGAGGCCCTTGGTTGTCTTTGCCGCCAAATCGTATTATGCGGCGCTTCGCGCGCACGGCGCGCCAGGATTTCCATGAAAACACCCCGACACGCCATCCCCATTCCCGACACCCAAAGCGCCCTGTGGGGACTCTTGCGTCCGCTCCCCCTGTGCATCCTGGCCGTGGCGGCCTTTCTCATTTTTTACAACCTGGGACAGCGCCCCCTGTGGCAGGACGAGGCCGAGACCTCCCGGCTGGCCCAGACCGTGCTCAGCGACGGACTGCCCCGGGCCTTTGACGGCAAAAACCTCATCTCCCAGGAAGAGGCCCGGGAATACAACCCGGGCGACGGCCATGTCTGGCGGTGGTCGCCGTGGATTCAGATCTATATGTCGGCGGCGGGCATCGCCTGTTTCGGGGAAAACGCCGCCGGAGACCGGTTTTTCTTCGCCCTGGCCGGGCTTTTGAGCGTGGCCGCGACCTATCTGCTCATCCTGCGCTTTTTCAGCAATCCAGCCTGGGCCGCCCTGTCCGCCGGACTTTTGACCCTGACCGTGCCGTTTCTCCTGTTCTGCCGCCAGGGCCGCTATTACAGCATGGGCACGCTTTTGACCCTGACGGCCATCTACGCCTTTTTCAGCGACTGGCGGCGCAAAAACGGCCCACTTTTGGGCATGGCCCTATCCATGGGGCTTTTGTTTCACGCCAACTATCTGCTTTTTTTAAGTTTCGTCCCGAGCGCTTTGGCCTGCGCCATCCTTCTGTATCATGAACGCCTGGACATCAAACGGCTGGGCCTGCTCATGATCGCGACCATGGCCTTGGTGATCCCCGGACTTTTCATGTACCGACTGGGCTCGCAAAGCAGCATGTTCGACATCATCCTCGTGCCCGAAAACCTCATGATCTATTTCGCCGACCTGATCATGTTCATGATCCCCTTGCCGGTGCTGGCGGTTCTGGCCTGGCGCTGGCGGCGGTTTTTCGTCTTCCTTGAGCGCCCCACGGACCCGGCCGAACGCTTTGTCCTGTTCTGCGCCCTGCTGACGGTCATGAGCCTGTTGCTTCTGGCCCTGGTGCCCCAGCGCTTCCACCGCTACATCGTGCACCTCTATCCCCTGTGCGCCATCCTTCTGGCCTGGGCCGGGATGCGGCTGTGGCGCTGGTCCAGGCCGTCGGGGCTGGCGTTTCTGCTGTTGATCGCCCTGACCAACTGGCTGCACCTGTACCCCCTGGAACGCACCAAGCTCATCAACCGTCCCTGGCAAAACGATTTCCGGATGCTGACGTCTCCCAATTTTCCGCTGAAGCTCTACCTCACCGAGCTTTTTTCCGGCTACCCCGACGTCAACGCCAACATCATCGCCTTTTTCAAGGAACACGCCCGGCCAGGCGACACCATTCTGGCCGAATACGGCGACCTGCCTCTTCAGTTCTATACCGGACTGCGGGTTCTGGGGGGCCTTCAGGGGCCGCCCGCCCCGGAGGAGAAGCCCGAATGGGTGCTCATCCGCCGCTCCGTGCGGGTCAACCGGGACCGCCTGCTCTTCCCGGCCCGGGCCTTCGTGCATACCCTGGACCTCGAGCGCGACTACGAACGCCTGGAACTGCCCTGGCCCGACGAAGACTTCGGCAACCGGGCCGATCCCTATTACCACGCCTTCATCCCTGTGGAGCCGCCCCAATTGCCCCTGACCATCTACCGCAAAAAGGCCGGGGGGTGACCGCCATGACCGGTTTCACCTTCGAACGCGCCCTGAAAATCCTGGTCTTCGCGGCCCTGGTCCTGACCGTCTGGAAGGGCCTGGGGCGCACCCCGGAATTCGCCAGCCACGTCACGCCCGAACGCTTCTTCAGCGGCATGGTCAACGACGCGGAAAATTCCCTGATCATGAAAGAGCGCCATCTGGATTTCAACGACGCCTCGGCCAAGGCCGTGCGGGTCCGGCTGGAGGAGCTCTTAAGCCAGGGCCGCACCCCGGACCCGGCCATGATCAACGAGGAGTCCCTGCGCCGGGCCGTGAACCGGCGGCTGGCCGTTCGGGAGCGGGACGCCGACTACGCGGTCATGGCCCGTGAGCGGCTTGACCGGATGCTGGCCCTTGAACGCCAGGGCTGGCGCATGGAGCTCGGGCTGACCGCGCCCGCGCCCGGCGAAGGCGCCCAGGCCACGGGAGCCGCGCCATGAGCCTGCGCCGGGGCGTCGGCCTGCTGGCGGCCGGGCTGGCCTGTCTGGCGGCTCTCGCCGCCGGGCTCCTGATCTGGTTCGGGGCCTGGTATTTCCCGGCCTGGAGGCTTGACGGCTTTTCCAAGGACCAGTACCGCGAGGCGGCCGTCTTCGCGGCCAAGGGTCTGGCCCATGCCGAGGGACTGGTTTTCGAGGACTTCGACTTCCTCAAATACCGCCAGGTGCAGCGTGGCGGCGAGGCCTACGTCTGGGGTTCGGCCCGGTGCCGGGCCGCCGACGGCGGGACGGAGTTCGCCTGGATCTATCTGGAGTGGAGCAGGAAACGTGGTCAGTGGTTGCGTAATTATTCCCTGGTGTTGGCCACGGCGGACGACGAATATTTCTACACCCGCACCCATCCTTCCCAGTGGGGGCGGGCCAGGATGGCCCTCGAACGGCTCGTGCACCAGCTTGAGCGTAATGTCCGCGAGGTGCTCCATCCTCTTTCCGGATAACGCCGGGTTCGGCGGCATGGCCCGTCGGGCTTGCCTTGGCGCGCTGTTTGACGTAAGGAAGCGTGCTTCATCATGATCGCGCGATGTTCGTAGGCGCGATACGCCTTAGCACAGATACCCGCCCCAGGCGCGGAGATCCGTCCCTCCCTGCGAAAGCCCGGACGGACACGGCGGATCATCCAAAACCATCTCGCCGGGGTGTACCGGAACGCCATGAGACTAAGCAAACGTTGCGAGCATTTTAACGCGCTGCATGCCGAGATCGCCAGTCAGGGCATCAACCCCTATTTCCGTCCCACCTCCAAGACCTGGGGGTCTGAAGTGGAAGTGGCCGGGAAGCGTCTGGTGATGATCGGCTCCAATGATTATTTGGGCTTAAGCCACGACCCCCGGGTCATGGACGCCTCGGCCAAGGCCGTCTACGCCTGGGGCACCGGCCCCGGCGGCTCCCGTTTTTTAAGCGGCAACTTGGTCCTGCACCAGCTTTTGGAAGAGCGCCTAGCCGCCTTTGTGGGCAAAAAGGGCGCGGTGGTGCATGTCACGGGCTTTAGCACCAACCTGGGGGCCCTGGGCTGCCTCATCACCCCGGCGGACACGGTTTTATGCGACCGAGAAGGCCACGCCAGCATCTTCGAGGGCATAAAGTCCACCCGGGCCAGGATATCCACCTTCGCCCACAACGACGTGCAAAATGCCGCCAAAAAGATCGCCGAGGCCAAGCGGGCCCGCCCGGACGGGGACGTCTTCCTGATCACCGAGGGCGTGTTCAGCATGTCCGGCGACGTGGCCGCCTTCGGCGAACTGGCCGCGCTCAAGGATGAATTCCCGGACATCATCATCTATCTCGACGACGCTCACGGCCTGGGCGTCCTCGGTCCCGGCGGCCGGGGCACGGCGCTTCATTTCGATGCGGCCGCGCGCACGGATTTCATCATGGGCACCTTCAGCAAGGCCATGGCCTCCATCGGCGGATTCATCGCCGCAGACGACGAGGACGTGTTGCGCTACCTGCGCTACCAATCGCGCACCCAGATCTTTTCGGCGGCCCTGCCGGCGGCCAACACCACGGCGGTGCTGACCTGCCTGGACATTCTGGAGAAGGAGCCCGAGCGGGTGACCCGCCTGCATCAGGTCACGAACCGCATGCGCGAGGGCTATCAGGCCATCGGGTTGCGCACCGGGCAGTCGGCCTCGCCGATCATCCCCATCATCATCGGCTCCGACGAAAAGGCCTTCCAGTTCTCCCAGGCCCTGTTCGAAAACGGCGTCTTCGCCCTCCCGGCCATTTATCCGGCGGTTCCCCGAGGACAGGCGCTGATCCGCACGGCCTACATGAGCACCCACGAGGATCGGCAGATGGATTTCGTGCTCGAGGTGCTTGACCGCCTGGCCAGACAGTTCCGCATCCGGGCCCAGGACGTGGAGGAGGACGAGATACGCGGCGCCCAACCCAACATGACGCCCGACGCCACGGCCGACGGCGCCGGTCGGGCCAAGCTCTCATACCTGTGATTGCGGTCCAGGACACGGCGGGCACGACGCTCACCGCTGAGCCCGCAGCCTTCTGAGCAGTCCATGGCGAAAAAACACGCGCGTCTGGCCGCTTATCTGGCCCACCGTTCCCGGCGAGGGACGACGTGGCTGCGCATGCGCGACATCATGCGGGTCAGCATCCGCGAGGTGTTGCGCAAACGGCGCCGCTATATCGGGGTTATTGCGGCCATCGCCCTGGGCACGGCGGGATTCATCACCATCGTGACCATGGGTCGCGACCTCAAAACCAATTTCAACAACGACCTGGACATGCTCGGCGGGGCCACCATCATCAACCCCTACTTCGAGCAGGATGGCGTGGAACGCCTGGAATGGTTCCGTGACCGCACCCTGGCCTCCCTGGCCAAAATTCCCGGGGTGATGGACGTCAGCGGCATATTGACCAAACCCCGGGCCATCACCACCTTCCAGGACCGCATCTTCGGGTTCAACCTGGTGGGCGTGGACGCCTCCTACTGGCGGGTGTTCTCCTTCAACGCCGCTGCCGGGCGTTTGTTCGACGCCACCGACGTGGCCGAGGGCTCCCGGGTGTGCGTGGTGGGGACGCTTCTGGCCAGAACCATCTTCGGCGGCGACCAGGAGGCCTTGGGGCAGATCCTGGCCATCGACGACAATCTGTACCAGGTGGTGGGCGTGCTCGGCGGCGTGCGGGCCGGAGACCGGGGGCAGTTCATCTTTTTGCCCATCACCACGGCCCGGGCCCGGGTGGTGGACATCTCCAGACCCTACAGCGTGTATATGCGATGCGCCACGTGGGACGATGTGGCCCCGGTGGCCGCCGCCGTGAAAAACGTGGTGGAGGCCAACCAGACGGCCAAGGGGCTGCGGGTCAACGTAGCCTGGGAGCCGCTCAAACAGGTGCAACGCATCTTTTGGTGGGTCTCGCTTTTTATCTACTCGTCCATCGTGGCCACGCTGATTCTTGGTGGCCTGGGCATCTGGAACATCATGATGGCCGCCGTGGTCAGCCGGACCCGGGAGATTGGGTTGAAAAAGGCCATGGGCGCCCTGGATAACGACATCTTTTTCCAGTTCCTTTTCGAATCCCTTTGCGTTACCATGACCGCGTCCATTCTGGGAATCGGCCTGGGACGGGTGGGCGTGGAATACATGAGCCATATGCTCGGGTCGCGTCCCCCGGAAGGCCTGTTTATGGTCTGCCTGCTGGCCGGGCTGACGTTCGCCCTGGTCATCGGCGTGGGCGCAGGGATGTATCCCTCCATCCGGGCCAGCCGGATGCAGGTCGTGGAAGCCATGCGGTATGAATAGCGCCACCAGAAATGGGAACCAGGGCGACCTGGTCATTGAAATTTCGGATCTCACCAAGAATTATAAAAATGGCGACGAGACGATCCAGGTATTGAAAAGCGTCAATCTGCATGTGCGGCGCGGCGAGATGGTGGCGGTCATGGGCCCCTCGGGTTCGGGGAAATCCACGTTGTTGTTTGTTTTGGGGCTTTTTCTGCCGCCCTCGACAGGCGCCTACTTGGTTTCGGGCCGGGACGTGTTGTCCCTGACTCGGGACGAACAGGCCATTTTTCGTCGCGAGATGATGGGATTTGTCTTTCAAAGCTGTGATTTACTTGAAAATTCGACGGTTTATGAAAACCTGGAACTGCCGTTGGTCTATGCCGGGGTGAAGCTCAGGGAGCGCCCGGACCGGATCCGAGACGCCCTTTCCAGGGTCAACCTCGAACATCGCATCCATCAGCCTTCCAACCGGCTGTCTGGCGGCGAACGGCAACGCGTGTCCATTGCCCGGGCCCTGGTCAACGAGCCCGAGTTCATTCTGGCCGATGAGCCCACCGGCCAGCTTGACCGCGAAAACAGCCTGCGTGTATTGGATTATTTTAACAAGATCACGGCAGGCTCGAACATGGCCATGGTTGTGGTCACGCACGACGCCACCACCGCCGAGCATTGCAACAGAACCTGTGTGCTGACGGACGGTGTTCTGAACGGTTAACTCCAGGGGGGATGGGGATGGGAGGCTTTGATGTTTCGCTTTGCCCAGGCAGCGCGCTGCCCGGCAAGCCTGCCCGCCGTTTCGGTCAAGCGTGCGCACGCTTGAGTCGAAAAGGCGTTTTTCGGTTGGGCGCGGTCTGCTTGCTCCTTGCGCTCGTGTCCGCCCTGATGGTTTTTCAGCCGGTCCCGGCCCAGGCCGCCGACCCGGCCGGGCGCTACACCAAGGACAAAACCAAGCCGACCACTCCGGCCCAACCCGCCGCTACGGCCAAAACCGACACGAACGAAGCGGCCCGGAAAACCAACGTCACCGAGGCGGCGACCCCCCTGCGCTCGCCGGCCAATTTCGACGAGTGCGTCCGGGTGGCCCTGGCCCAGTCCCCGCTTCTGGTGAAAAGCTCCATCGATATCGAGACCAAGCGGCTCGATCTGGGCGACGCCTATTCGAATTACATTCCCACGCTGAGCATCAACACCACGTACTATTTCAACCGCCCCTCCTCCTCCAGCCACAAAGAGCCGTATACCTTGAGTTTTTCCACGGGTATCTGGAACCCGGTCATGACCATCTTCGAAGTCCAGGCCCGCAAGGACATGATCAACATTGCGGTGCTGAGCCATTTGCAGATCATTTCGGAGGGTCTCAAGCGCGTCGGGTATAATTTTCTCCAGTTGGGCATGATGGACGAGCAGGCGGCCATCGTCAAAGAAAAATCAGAGATGGCCGCCCAGCTCCTGGAATACGCCCAGACCCGTTCCTCCCTTGGGCAGGGCACGGACCTCGACGTACGCATCGCCGAATCCAAGATCACCCTGGTCAAGGCCGAGGCCGACAAGCTGCGCAACACCAAACTCATGCTCATGGACGACCTGAAGTTCATCCTGGGCGTGCCGTTTATCCAAAAAGTCGATCTCGAACTGGAAAACGCCCGGTCGCAGGTGGTGGCCGGTTTCGACCCCTATTCGGTGACCGGCGAGGTGCTGCGGGAAAACGCCTATGAGCTCAAGATCCAGGAATATAACAAGGCCCTGCAACGCAAAAACATCACCGTCTCCTACATCAAATTCATCCCCACGTTCAATTTCGGCCTCCAGTCCGTGGACGCCTTAAGCGACACCGCCAGCCAGACCGGCCTTCCCCTCTATCCCTATGTGACCGCCTCCCTGCCCTTGGACTGGTGGACCAAAAGTCGTGACGTCAACCGCCAGTACAAAAAGCTGGGACAGATCGAGTCCGAGGCCAGGGCCAAGGAATTCAAGCTGGTCAGCGAGTTCCAGCGGACCATGGCCGGCCTGGCCACCGCCGATGCCGACGTACGCTACGCCGTGGCCCGCCGCGACCTGGCCCAGCTCAAGCTGCAACAGACCCAGTTCCGGTTCGAGACCGGCCAGACCGAATTCGACTCCATTGTCGCGGCCATGGACGAATACCTCGCCGCCAAGCAGGAGGTGCTGCTCAAGGAACTCACCAAGAGCCAGGCCTTGCTCGACCTGCGTTTCTTGTCCGGCCATCTCCAAAAGGCATATATCAACACCTCCGTACAGGAGAACATGTAAATGCGTATCGTCGCACTGGCTTTCGCCCTGTCAGCCATCCTTCTCGGGGCTGCCGCGACGTCCTGGTCCGCACCCGACCAACCCCCGGCCAAGGAGGCCCCCCCCACCGGCCTGCTGCGCCCGGCGGAAGTCCAGTTCACGGGCAAGCTGTACACCCCGATCAAGTTCAACGTCCCCCTGCCCTTTCCGGCCTTCATCCAGCAGATCGGCGTCCAGATCGGCCAACAGGTCAAAAAAGACCAGGAACTGGCCCGGTACGAGTTACGCCAGGAAGTCTACATGGATGAAAAAAACAAGCTCAGCACCACGACCATCAAAGAGCTCGAATACCGCCTGGCCCAGGTGGAGGTGGACCTGGACAAGCTGACGGCCAAGCACCGCGAACTTGAAGTCATGACCAAGCGCAACATGGCCTCCCAGCAGAGCATCTCCCAGAACGAAAAGGAGATCGAGGCCGCGCGCAAAGAAAAGACCTCCATCCAGGAGCAGCTCAATCTGGCGCGCGACGTCTATTCCGACCGGCTCATCCTGGCCAAGGAGCGTTTCGGCCGCGACGCCGGGGCCGGAAACGTGCCCAAGGTCGGCTTTCTGCGTTCCCCCCTGGACGGCTACGTCCTGTGGATCAACTCCGAGGCCCGTAACGGCGCGCACCTGGACCGCGAGACAGCCATCTTCCAGGTCGGCTCCCTCGACCCCATGATCATCCGGGCCCAGGTGCATGAGATCGAGGTCAGCAAGATCGCCGAGGGCGATGCCGCCACGGTGGTCTTCGACGCCATCCCCGGCCGGGAATTCGCCGCCACGGTCAGCCGCATCCCCTGGACGCCGCTTCCGGCCAATCTGCAGCAGCCGTCCTACTACGAGATCGAACTGACCATCCCCAACCCCGACCATACCTTGCGCGAGGGCCTCAAGGGCCAGGTCACGGTGGTCCCGAGCAAATAACAACCCTGCCCCGCACGCCGGAGACCGCATGTCCCATACCGCCTGCCGCATCTCGCCTGTTTCGACGGAGGCGGATCTTGATGCCTTTATCCGCTATCCCTGGACCATCTATGCGGACGACCCCCTGTGGGTTCCGCCGATCATCGAACACCAGAAAACCTTCCTGGACCGCACCCGGGGGCCGTTTTTCGAGGTAGGCCGGGCCGAATACTACCTGGCCCGGCGCGGCGACGCCGTGGTCGGCCGCTTAAGCGCCCATATCAACAGCGCCTACGAGGCCCTGCACGATCCCCACACGGGATTTTTCGGTTTTTTTGAATGCGAAAACGACCAGGAGACGGCCAACGCCCTTTTTCGGGCTGCTGGCGCCTGGCTCCGGGCCCAGGGTAAGACCCGGCTGCACGGCCCTTTGAGCTTCGCCATCTATGACGAGGTGGGACTTCTGGTGGACGGATTCGATGAAATGCCGTCCATGATGCACACCCACAATCCCCGGTATTACGAGGATCTCATCCTCAATTTTGGCTTTCGCAAGACCTTCGACTGGTATGCCTACAAGATCGATGAAAGCCAGTTTGATCTGGCGGCCATGAAACAGCGCCGCGACGGCATCCTGGCCAAGGCCGGCTGTCGCATCACCCATCCTCCCCGGCGTGAATTCGTGCGCCGGGCGGTGGAGGTGCGCGAACTTTTCAACGACATCTGGGGCAAAAACTGGGGGCATGTGCCGTTTACCGAGCGCCAGTTCGCAGACATTTTCCTCCAGCTCGAACCCATCATGCGCCGCGATCTCTTGAACGTGATCCTGGAAAACGACGAGATCGTGGCGTTCAGCGTGGTGGCCCCGGACGTCAACCGCTCCCTGCACGGTTTCAACGGCAGTCTGGGCCCGATGAACATGCTCAAGCTTTTCTTCGACTGCCGGGTGCTGCCCCTGGAATACTGCCGGGCCATCATCATGGGGGTCAAGAAAACACACCAGTGGCGCCGCCTGCACCACGCCATCATCCTCCAGATCATCATCAACTTTCTAGAGAAACACCCCCAGATGCACTATTGCGACTGTTCTCTCATCCCTGAATCTCTGGTGCAGTGGAACAAGACCCTCCTGGCCTATGGCGGCAAACGCTACAAGACCTTCCGGCTCTATGACCGGGACATCTGACCGGACGACGGCCCTCGCCGACGCGGCCCTGGTCGTTTTGTTCTCCGCCCTGGTGTTCGCCGTGGCCCACCGCCACGGCCTGGCCAGCCCCTTCGTCATCAACGACGACGCCCGGCAGCAGATCTACTGGATGCAGCGCTTTCAGGACGCGGCGCTCTACCCGGCGAACCTGCTCAATGATTTCGCCGCCGCCTATGTCCCCGTCGGCGTGAAGGCTCTGTATGCCGCAGCCTCGCCCATGGCGAACGCTCTTTTTCTCTCCAAGATGTTCACCGGCATCCTGTATTGCGCCACGTCCCTGGCCTTTTTCGGCATCGGCCGGACCCTTGGCGACAGAACCCTGGGATATTTCTGTACGGCCTCGGTCTGGCTGCTGCCCTTCTTCCTCAAAAACATCTCCGGAGGCCTCTCACGGTCCTTCGCCGCCCCCCTTTTGGCCCTGTTCCTCCTGGCCTGGCTGCGCCGGAGCAGCCTGGGCATGGCCCTTGTCCTCATCGTCCAGGCTGCGACCATCCCCTACATGTGCGTGCTGTCCACGGGTTCCTGTCTGCTGGCCTATGCCGCGTCACGCCTGCGCCCGGCCATAAGCCCCCCCTTTCCGGCCCGCCTGCCGGATTTCCTGATCATCGCCGTCTGCGCCGGGGCGGTCTACGCCCTCAACCACGGCCTGGAGGCCTCGGGCTTCGGCCCCCTGGCCTCGGTGGCCGAGATGACGGGCAACCCGGTTTTTTCCTCAGCCGGACGCCTGGACCTGTACCCCTTGCCGAACCCCTTTTTCGACCTGATCTACACTCCCTTCGAGGGCATCGGCCTTTTTCTGGACATCGGCCTTGTTCCGGGCATCCTCAGTCTGGCGGCCATCGCCGCCGTGGTGTTCGTCGGCGCCAGGCGGGCGGACTTCGCCCCCCTGGACCGTTGCCGCCAGCCGGCGACCAGCCTGCTTCTGGCCTCGCTTGTCCTCTATCTGACGGCGCGCCTCCTGGCCCTGCGGCTTTTCGTGCCGGATCGCTACGTGAGCTATTCCCTGAACATGCTCTACGCCCTGGCCCTGGCCTTCTTTTTTCACGCCGCCCTGGCCCCTGTCCTGTCCAGACGCGGGGCGGCGGCCGGTCTCCTGGTCCTGGCCGTGGGCCTTGGGGCCTTACGGCTGACGGATGCGGGACTCTACGACTACGGCGATCAGGCCGCCCTGTACGCCGCCGTGCGGCAGACCCCCACGGACGCCGTCTTTGCCGGGCATCCGGAGCTCATGGACAACGTGCTGACCTTTGGCCGACGCAACGTCCAGGCCTCCTTCGAACTGGCCCATCCCTGGATGACCGGCTATTGGCGGCAGTACGAACCGCGCCTGGGCGATCTGTTCGCAGCCTATTACGCCACTGACGCGCAGACGGTGCGGGATTTTGCGAAGAAATACGGCGTAGATTATCTGGTCGTCAACGAGGCCGACTTCAGCCGGGAATTTCTGGCCGGACGTCCGTTTTTCGCGCCCTTCGACCGAACCATCCAGGCCTTGGCCCGGCAGGCGGACGCCTCGGGCCGGGGATTCATCCTTCGAGACCGCGCGGCCTTCCCCGGCATCCAGATCGATGCCAACGTGCGCCTCGTTCCGTGCCGCCCAGCCCCAGCCGCCGGGTTCTGATCCGGCCGGGGGGAAAAGCCCCCCGGCCAAAAGCAGACGACGACGGCAGCGTCGGGGCATCTCAAAAAAATTCCCAGAAAATCCTACCTGTTGAAAGCGGGCATGGTCTTTGGCGCACCCCCGAACTCCTGGAGGAGATCGTCGATCTTCCGGCCGCCGGGGAGGATGGCGTCGGGCTTTTTGGCCTTGAGGGCCTGGAGGGTCTTTAAGGCCTCGTCGGGCTTGTCCAGGTCGTGCAGAAGGACAATGGCCTTGTTGAAGACCGCGATGACGTGGACCGGATTTTTGGCCAGGGCGGCGTCGAAGCTCTCCACGGCTCGAAGGGGCAGGTTCAGATGGCGGTACATGACCCCCATGTCCGTGAGCACGTCGGGGTTGCCGGGCTTGAGCTCCAGGGATTTTTCATAGGCGGCCACGGCCTTGGCGGGTTGGTCGGCGTCAAAGTACAGATTGCCCAGGTCGCTCCAGGCCTCGGCATTTTTGGGATCGGTCTTGGTCTTGGCCTCGGCGGCGGCGATGCGCGGGGCCAGGTCGGATTCCTGATTTTGGGCGGCCTGGGGGGCGGATGCGGACGGACTCGGGGCGGCCGTCTGCCGGGAGCCCTGGTACAGGGTTCCCAGATAAAAACCCACGGCCATGGCGGCCAAAAGGAAGATGCCTGCGACCACGGGGTCCAGGCGGGGGGGTGACGATTTCTTTTTACGGGCCATGTCTCCTCCGGAGTGGATGTTGCACGGCATCATAGCCGCAGGCTGCGCGAAAGGCCACGGGGGCGGGGGGGCAAAAAAAGGCCGACGGCGGAAGAGCATGATCCCCCTTGGAGGAGGCCAGGGGCTCGAAGACCTCGTCCAAAAGCTCTTCGA
>NZ_JAZHDB010000051.1:0-6125 GCF_036584575.1 Desulfolutivibrio sp. | reverse complement strand
TCTTGCAATCGGATGATGCCCGTTTGGGTTGAAATGAAACGTGTTTTTTCGTGCCTGCCCGGCCTTGGCTGCGGGCCCGGGCTTCGGCTCCGGGGCCTCGCCCGGTGCGGCCATGATCGTGGTCCACAGCACATCGCCCGGGGACAGGCGCCCCTTGGCCCAGTTCATGTTCTCCGTGGCGATGTAGCCGGTCTTGTCCCCGAAGCGCGCCGTGGCCCCGGCCGGGGTGACCTCGGTCACCAGAACCTTGGCCCAGGCCCCGGTGGTCAGGGACCGTTCGGGCATGTCGCTGGCCGCCAGAAACTCGTCGTATTTGGCCTTGTCCAGGTGTTCGACCTGGGGTTTGAACCCGCGCCGCCGCTCCGAGGCGGTCAAGCCCTCGCGCAGGGCCCGCGTGGCGTATTCCTGATGCCGCAGGTCCACGGCGGTGTACACGTGCAGTCCGCCGGAATAGACCATGTCCTCGCCAAAACGGTCGATGAGCTCCCGGCGGACCTCTTCCAGGTAATAGGGGGCGATCTGCCAGGACGGGTCGGGCATGCTTTTAAAAACCAGGGGTTCGGCCAGGGCCTTGTCGTGCTCCTCCTGGGTGACCCAGCCCTGGACCAGCATGCGCCCGAGCACGTATTTCTGCCGGGCCTTGGCCGATTCGAAGTCGCGAAACGGGCTGTAGCGGGTGGGGGCCTGGGGCAGACCGGCCAGAAGCGCGGCCTGGGCGATGGTCAGATCCTTGACGTGGACCCCGAAATAGGTGCGGGCTGCGGCCTCGACGCCATAGGCCCGGGAACCCAGATAGATCTGGTTCAGGTAGATGGTCAGGATCTCGTCCTTGGTCAGGTATTTTTCCAGGCGGTAGGCCAGGATGGCCTCTTTGAGCTTGCGCTGGTAGCTTTTTTCGGAGGTCAGAAGCAGGCGTTTGATGATCTGCTGGGTGATGGTGCTGCCGCCCTGCTTGATGCCGCCGGCCTGGAGGTTGCGCAGCATGGCCCGGAAGATGGCCCCCAGATCCACGCCCTCGTGCTGGTAGAAGGCGGCGTCCTCGGAGGCCAGAAAGGCCCGGGGCAGAAACTCGGGCATTTCGCTTAGGGTGACCAGGAAACGCTTTTCCGAATAGAGGTAGCCCAGAACCTGGTTGTCGCGGGCATAGACCGTGGTCACCAGGGGCGGCCGGTAATCGGTGATCTTGCGAAACCCCGGCAGATCCTCGGAGGCCCAGAAATACAGACCGACCACGCCTGCGGCGCCAGCCAGGGCGCCAAGGACAAGCAGGACAAGCAGCACGATGAACAGTTTTCTCACGGATGGAATCTCGCTAGGGCGGGGGTGACGAAGGCCATGCCCTCCTCAGGAGGAAAACCCCAGGCCAGCCGCAACCGGCAGTGTAGATCAAGAAGGAATTCCGCCCGGACCTGGAGGCTTGCAAGCATCCCCGCGACGGAACGGCCCTCGCGGCAGGCCAGACAACCTCCCGGGGCGAAGACGGTCAATCGCCCGGACACGACCCAGAACGGAAAGACACGACAATAATACGGGCGCACCTCATTTGGCAAGACGCACCCCGCGCCCGTCAAAAACTGGCACCGGCCGCGAGCATCGGTGGACAGGCGCAGATGCGTTCCCTTGGGCGGGAACAGGGCGTCCACCACCCGGCGTTCCCGGGGAAAGAGCCGATGCAGGTTGGCGACGAAGGCCCGGGAATTCGTCTCTTCCACGAACCCGCCCCGGGTCAGGGCCACATGGTCGCTGATGCGCTGCCGCTCCAGGTCCGAGACCGGAAAGCAGGCCTCCTCCTGTCCGGGCGACATCTCGCAGCAGGTGGGCCCGAGCCCGGCGCACCGGGCGCAGATAGACGCCTGGCCGCGCGCGGTGTCCCCGGCCGGGGCCTCCTCGTATACGTCCACCCCGCCTCCATTCCCGCTCATATTCACGCCCCGCCGCCCCGGGTCTTCCGGGTGCGGCAGCCGACCACGCCAAAAATGATTGCACAATGCAGACCGCCGGTCGTTATGCCCGTGCCTGGGAGGTAATGCCGATTCGTTCCGGCGTCCAGTCTCGTGTCCGCCCAACCCGCCTGACGCCACGGCCTTGCCCAAACACCCCTGTGCTTTCTGGAAGAAACAACCGCTTTTCCGGCTTGTTGCGCTTTTTGTCAAAGATACCGATCTCCGGGACAGCACCCGCGCCGGTTCCAACTCCGGCGTTACCCGCCAAGCCGGGTCCGCCCGGCCGGGGTGATCCGGTACAGGTCGCCGTCGCGGAGGGCCAGATCGATCTTGATCAGTTCGCGCAGGATGGCCCGGGCCTGATGCACGGGCCGGGCGACGGCCGCAGCCACATCCTGGTCCGTGGCCGGGGTGACGAGGCGGGCCAAGACCTCAAGGGCCGCCGGGGTCAGTTCGCCGTTTGGTTTGACGCAGGCCATGACAGGTGGCGCTCCCTTGGATTCGCCGCCGGGCGGATTTCGGTCGCGATGACGAAAAACGCCCCCGGCGGGTAGGCTTTCGTTCGCCGCAAGGCCCCTGCGGCGACCGCCGGGCCGTGGGGCGGCGTGATTCGGACGCCATGCCCCAGGCGGACGCGTCGCTTCGTCACGAGACGTCGCGTCGGATCGCGCCGTTACCCCGGGGTTCTCAGGCAGAAATACCAGTCCCGGCAATCCGGATCACCGGCCTTCACGCGTTCCTCGGCCATTTCCTGGGTGCGCGGCGGGGCCACGATGACCTTGTCTCCGGGCAGCCAACCGGCCGGGGTGGCCACACCGTGTTTGTCCGTGGCCCGCAGGGCCTGCACCAGCCGCAAAATCTCGTCCGCGCTTCGGCCGGTGGTCATGGGATAGGAAAGCACGGCGCGCACGACCTGGCGGTCGTCGATGACGAACACCGTGCGCACGGCCTCGGTGCTCGACTCGGCAGGCATGATCATGCCGTAGGCCCGGGCCACCTCGCGTCCGGCGTCGGCCACGATGGGAAAGGCGATCCTGACCCCGAAGACGGCCTCAATGCTCCGGACCCAGGCGATGTGGGAATAGACCGAATCCGTGGACAGGCCCAAAAGTTCGCAGCCGTTTTCCTTAAACGCCGGATACAGCTCGGCGAAGGCCAGAAATTCCGTGGTGCATACCGGGGTGAAATCCGCCGGGTGGGAGAAAAAGACCAGCCAGCTTCCGGCGTAATCGTCCAGGCGCAGATCGCCCTGGGTGGTTTCGGCCTCGAAAGCCGGGGCTGGCTCGCCGATGCGGGGCATACGCGGCATGGCGTCGCAGGATTCGGCCTGGTCCATGGATAACCTCCCAAATGGCCGCCGGGCGGCGGTGTAAGCTCATGATGTGTCGTGTATCCGGCGGGCCCGGGCGGCGTCAACAGCCCAGCCGGTGCATGAGCGCGGCCCGTATCTCCTGAGCCTGCCCCGCGTCTTCGATCTTTTTGCCGTCGGCCCCGCGCACGTAAAACACGTCCCGGGCCCGTTCCCCCAGGGTGTCCGCCTTGGCCAGCCGCACCTCCAGGCGCAGGCCCGCCATGACATGGGCGATGTCGTACAAAAGCCCCACGCGATCCGGGGCCGAAATCTCGATGAGCGTATACAGGGCCGAGGTCTGGTTCTCCACCTGCACGGCCACCGGCCCGCCCGGTTGTCCCTGTCGGCAGGTGAGAGGCGACCGGCGTTTCTGGTCCAGGCGGTATTCCAGGGCCAGCCTGCCCAAAAGCGCATAGCGCACCGCCCCCCCCACCCGGGTCCACAACTCCTCGGCATACAAGGCGTCCGGCGGGTCCGACACCCCGAACACGTAGATGGCCGTGCCGTCCCCCCACAAAAACACCTCCGCCGACAGGATGTTCACGTCATGCAGGGCCAAAACCCCGGCCAGGACCGCGAAAAGCCCCGGCGTCTCCATGGCCGCCACCGTGAGCTCATGCCCGGCCCCTCCGGGCGCGGGCCGGGCCTCCAAGACCACGGCGCCCGGGGCATATCCGGCAGGCCCCTCCCCTTCCGGCCCGGCCCGGCCCCGGGGCAGACGCACCGCCAGCTCCCTGGCCTCCTGGCGCAACCGGGCCACCAGCCCCAGGTGCCTCGTGATCTCGGCGGCATCCAGGGCGATCAGGTAGCGTGGCGGCATCTGGTCCAGGCAGGCCTCGACTTCGGCCTCGGGCATCATCCCCCGGGCGGCGGCCCGCACCCGGTCCCGGGTGCGCAGCATGCGTCCGGCGTCGTGCTCGTCGAAAAGATTGCCCTCGGCCAGCATCCGGGCCGTGCGGCGGTACAGTTCCCAGACCAGGCTTTCCTTCCAGCCCGTCCAGGCGGACGGCCCCGTGGCCCGGGCATCGGCGTAGGTCAGAAGCAAAAGCATGTTCAGGCGGTCCATGGTCCCGGCCCGGGCCGCACAGGCGGCGGCCACGTCGCGGTCGGACAGATCGCGGCGCGAGGCCGTGTCCGCCAGATAGAGGTGTTCGCGCACCAGAAAGGCCACTTCCTCCACGGTCCCTGGGTCCACGCCGAACCGGGCCAGGGTCGTCCGGGCGATGCCCGCCCCCTTCTCGGCGTGCTCCCCGCCCAGTCCCTTGCCGATGTCGTGGAACAGCGCGCCCAGGATCAACCGGTCCAGGTGAGCCACGCTGGTGAGCAGCGCATGGTAGCGGCTCTCGGGAAAGGCCCCGGCCTCGGCCAGCCGCCGCACGGCCTCCAGGCTGTGTCGGCCCACGGGATGCACATGGTACAGGTCGAATTTGACCAGATGCCCCACCCGGTCGAATTCCGGGAGCATGGCCGAGAGCACCCCGGATTCGAACAGGGCCTCGGCCACCCGGCCCGAGGCGTCGGCGGCCAGGATACCCACCAGGGAGGCCAGGGAGGCCGGGTCGACGCGCAGCCTGTCCCCGTGCCGATCCGCCAGTTCCCTGGCCCGGCGCAGGGCGGAAAAGGCCAGGGGCTCGCCCGTGCGCACGGCCGTGCCGAAAAGCAGAAACAACCGGGAAAAGGCCTGGGCGTCGGTCAGCCCCGGCGCGAAATCCAGCCCGGCCGGCCCCTTGGCCACGCCGTCGCCCACCACCTCCGGGGGGCGGTCGGACAGGGCCCCCAGGGCCACGGCCAGCCCCGGCCACAAGGCCTCGCGCAGATTTTCCACCCGGGACATGCGCCGCAACAGCTCGGCCAAAAACACCTCCACCCCGAGCGCCCCGTCTTTTGCCGTAAACCCCAGCCGCTCGGCGATACGCTCCTGGACCTCGAAGGGCAGCTTGTCGGACTTGCGGTTGCCGATGCGGTGCAGATGGCAGCGGACCACCAGCAAAAACGCCGCATCCCGGGACAAGGCCGCAAACGCCTCGGCCGCCGGGGCTTCGTAGCCCCCGGCCAGGTCGGCCAGATGCGACAGCCAGCGCACCTGATGCGCGTCGCGAAGCCCCCCCAGGCCCTCCTTGAGCTGCGGCTCCAGGAGCGCCCCGGCCTCGCCATGCACCCGGCCCCGGCCGATGTTGGCCTCGGCCAGCCACAGGGCGAAGGCCGCCCGCCGCTCGGGAAAGACCTCCCGGGACAGGCGCGTGTCGAGCGCCGCAAAGATCCGGGCGTCGCCCCACAGATGCCGGGCGTCCAGAAACGAGGCCAATACCTGATGGTCGCATTTGGCCAATTCCAGGCAGGCGTCCACGCCGCGCACCCCATGCCCGATCTCGAGACCCAGATCCCACAGGGGGAAAAACAGAAACCGGGCCAGTTCCCCGGCCCACCCGGGCGGCTCTCCGGGAAACAGCAGCAGCACGTCCAGATCCGAGAAAGGACACAGCTCCCGCCGCCCGTAGCCGCCGACAGCCACAAGGGAAAATTCCCTCCGCCCCCCGGCATCGCGGCCGTATTCGGCCAGCCGTTCGCCGAAATAGCGGTCAGCCAGGTCCGACAGGGCGGCCACGAATCCGACCCCGGTCCTCCCGGCGTCGAGATCGGTGAAAAGGGCCTGCCGCGAGGCCGCGAAGGCCCGGGCGCTCTGGGGCAGATGATCGGGAATGGTCATGGGTGCTTTTGGCCTCCGACGGCTTCGCTCCGGTGGAGCACGCCCGCCTGCGCCCCGTACCGGTTTCTCGCCAGCAGCTCGCGCAGCAGCCCGAGCCGGAAATCCGCCTGGGCCATGACCGACG
>NZ_JAZHDB010000050.1:0-26782 GCF_036584575.1 Desulfolutivibrio sp. | reverse complement strand
GGCTGCCGGGGATGGGTAGGTCGGGGCGGTCGCGACGCAGGGTGAGGCCGAAGGGGCGCAAGGGGTCGGGCATGGGCGGGCGTTCCGGTGTGGTTGCAGGTTGGCGCGAAAGACGGCGCTGGGCCGGGCCGCATGGGGTGGGGCCGCCACGTGGCGGCAGACGGCCCGAATCTATCCATGGATGCGGCGGGCCGCAACCGAGAGGCGACCGGGGGGCGACGGGGCCATAATCGAGAGGCGCCCGAAACGCATCCGAGATGCAGTCGGGCCGCTCCCGAGAGGCGACCGGGTAGCAACCAGGGAATAACCGGGCCGCAGCAGGGCTGGGCACGGACGGCAGCCCGGTGCGGGCCGCGAGGAATGGAGACTGGCGCAGCCGGGGCGGGCGGCGACGCCTGGGTGTTGGCGGCAGGCGGGTGGCGATGCGTGGCGGACGAATGTGCCCGGGCTGGGGAGAAATATCGCGTTTGGGCCTTGCTTGCCGCCGAAGGCGTCTTAGTATAGAGATGTTGCGTTTGGGGGCGCCCCGGTTTCGACGGGGATGGAAACGCCCAGGTTGCAGGTCGAGGTGCCGCGAGGCCTCGTTAAACACGCGGCAACCGGTATAATTGCCAACGACTACGACTACGCCCTGGCTGCTTAAAGACAGCCAGCGTCCCTTTAGCAGACGCCTGATACGCTAGAGTAGGACGCCAACCCCCATCAGGCTGGCGAATGCCCGTGTCCGCCGGGGCAAACGCGAGACTCAGGTAGACTGGTCCCCTTCCGCCCGGTCGGAAGGCGTGTTGGGGACGAGAACAAATCCCGATCTAAGCCTGTAGACGCCTGGACTGACACGTTCTCGGACGGGGGTTCGACTCCCCCCGCCTCCACCAACCAAATTTCCAACGACGTTCGCTAAGGTTCAAAAAGTCAGGAATTACAACGAAGAAGCCGGGCCAGATGGTCCGGCTTCTTCCGTTTTGGTCCGTTGACATCCGGATATCTCTTGAGTAGCAGTTTGCATAACAGGTTGAGACCCACCCGTAATTTTGAGTAAATCCCAGAAAATGTAGGTCTCGCCTGGGTTGCGAGGTTACTCAAATGCCCCTTACCGATGTCGCAGTCAGAAATGCCAAGCCCGGAAGCAAAACTCTTCGTATTCGCGACGAGCGTGGTCTTTACCTCGAAATCAGCCCCAAAGGCGGGAAATGGTGGCGATTTCGCTATATGCTTAAGGGCAGGGCGAATATGCTTTCTCTTGGAGTTTATCCGGACGTTTCCCTCAAAGAGGCCAGACAACGACGGGACGAGACACGGAAACTTCTCGCCAACGGAATCGACCCCGGTAAGGCGCGAAGAGAAGAAAAAGCCGAGACTGCCGCTTCCGCTGAAACTTTCGAGTGCATCGCTCGCGAGTGGTGGGCGAAGTTCCAACCGACATGGACGGAAGACCACGGAAACCAGATTCTTCACCGCTTGGAGTTAAATGTCTTTCCCTGGATCGGCGCGCGGCCGATCAAGGAAATCACTGCCCCCGAAGTCCTGGCCGTGGCCAGGCGCATCGAATCGCGCGGAGCCCTGGAGATGGCCCACAGGATGGTCCAGAATTGTGGCCAGGTGTTTCGCTATGGCATCGCCACGGGGCGTTGCGAACGGAACCCTGCCGGTGATTTGCGTGGAGCCTTGCCACCGACCAGAGAGACCCACCATCCGTCACTTACTGATCCCAAGGCGATAGCGCACTTGTTGCGGTCTATGGAGGATTACCAGGGCTCACATGTCACGTCATGCGCCCTGCGCCTCGCTCCCATTGTGTTTGTGCGCCCTGGTGAGTTGCGCCATGCGGAGTGGTGCGAAATAGACATAGAGGGGAAGGAATGGCGTATCCCTGCCAACAAGATGAAGATGCGCGTGCAGCATATCGTGCCCCTCAGTCGGCAGGCGATTACGATCATTGAGGAGGTACGCCCTCTGACGGGGCATGGAAAATATCTGTTCCCATCCGCCCGGACCTTGAATCGGCCCATGAGTGAAAATACCGTTAATGCCGCCCTGCGGCGTCTTGGTTACACCAAAGAGGAGTTGACCGGCCATGGCTTCCGATCTATGGCGTCAACTCTCCTCAATGAAATGGGCTGGAACCGGGACGCCATTGAGCGTCAGCTTTCCCATGCCGAACGCGACAACATCCGGGCGGCTTACAATTATGCAGAGTATCTTCCGGAACGACGGAGGATGATGCAGGCATGGGCTGACTATTTGGATAAGCTCAAGGCTGGGGCAAAAATTACGCCACTTTATGCTTTGGAGAGATAAGTCGATCTGGCAATGTCTTGGTAGATTGTTTGAGAGATCAAGAGTGCGATCATGAAGCTAGAAAATGATTTTAAACTTGTTCCAATGAGTTCCGTTATACATCTTCCTGATCTTATTTTACGATGGCCTTTTCGGCCTCATGTGAAAATTTGCAAGGAAATATATTCTGGAAAACTCCATACATATCTTATTATCAGGGAGTTTAGGAGCGTAGATAATGAAGTTAAATATTCAGTAACAAAATTACCAACAAAATATATGCTTCACAATATGGCAGGACAACTGTTTTCTGCGATCGTCTTCATGAAGAATCAAGTACAAAAAATTGAATCGAGAAAAACAAGCTATACATTACGATCAATTACAAATAGCATGAATAATCTTGAGTCATGTTCAATTGATAATATGAATAAATATGCGCCACAGTTTGCATATTTATTATGTAAGTACAGTCATAACAAATATTTTTCAGTATTCTCTGAAAGTGAAGTAGCTCATGATATAAGTTCAGACTTAGTGACACTGCATGATTGCATGCCAGGGGATAGGTCTTCATGGATATTTCAAAATAGTCAAATTTGGCCCACATCGTCACCATATCACTTCAGGAAATCCAGGCGAAAGGAAAAAGACTTATCTCAAGTTGTCCATTTTTGTGAGCAGCAGAAAAAGGCAGGTATTACGGACAAGCGGGCTTTGGCCCGGCTTGTCGACGATTGTTTCCCTGGACTTTTGACGAATGCCGAGATGGGAGGTTTACTCCCCGCTCGCGAGGGAACTGTGGTGACACACCACGCAAAGGTTAAACAAGGTAAGAAATTAAGAGGTGTTATCTAGAAAGTACCGCCAAGAGGTACCGCCATACTTTTACCGCTCTCGGTGCTTGACAGTACCATAAGCGGGACTCGCCAGAATCGGCCCATCTCGAACGAGGTGGGCCGCGTTCGTTTTTGAGCGGCCCCAACACAAGGAGGTCGCGCATGTCACGTTCCAAGCTGCCGAAAATTCCCGCTCCACTGCCCGAAGAAGGTTTTGTCCGTCTACCCCAGGTACTTCACGTATTGGGGATCGGAAAAACTAGTCTGTGGCAATGGATCAAAGAGGGACGGTTTCCCGCTCCATGCAAACTTGCCCCCCGAACAAGTGGTTGGAAGGTCGAAGACGTCCGGGATTTCATCAAAAGCATATCGTAACCTAACATTGACATGGTTCTTTCCAACACAATCCGGAGTGAATGGCCGTGACCAACCAGCCAAGTAATGTATCCACCCCAAACGGTGGGCTGCCGTCGCTTATGGTTTTGACCTTGGAGGAATTTCTTACAATGACTCTTCCGGATCGAGACTACCTACTTAATCCAATTATCCCGATGCAGGGCATTGTCATTCTCTTCGCCCCAAGAGGAATCGGGAAAACCTTTGTTGCTCTCAGTTCTGCCTTGGCAGTGGCCGGAGGCTTGTCGGTATTTAATTGGAGAGCACCAAAGGGGTACCGCGTGCTTTACGTGGACGGGGAAATGCCCGCGCTCGCAATGCAGGAAAGGCTTGCCGCGCTGGCGCTCGGGATGGCCGCACCCGCACATGCGATGAAAAACCTCACCATCTTAACTCCGGACATGCAGTCCAGGCCGATGCCGGATTTGGCGACACCCTCCGGACAGATGGCCCTGGAGCCCTTCCTGGACGGCATCAATCTGCTTGTCCTGGACAACCTTTCCACCCTTTGCCGCACAGGCAAGGAGAATGAGTCCCAGTCCTGGCAGCCCATGCAGAGTTGGCTGCTTGATTTGCGCCGTCGGGGGCTTGCCGTGTTGCTGGTCCATCACGCCGGGAAATCCGGTGACCAACGCGGCACATCAGCTCGTGAAGACATCATGGATACGGTGATCAGCCTCAGGCGCCCACGGCAATACAGCATGGCAGAGGGGGCGCGCTTTCAGGTTCACCTGACCAAGGCACGTGGGATTGTCGGCGACGATGCCAAGCCTTTCGAGGTCCATCTCAAGAACGAGGACAACAGCCTCCAGTGGGATGTCCAAGAGCTTGATGATGCCGAACTTGACCAACTGAAGCAGCTTTTGTCCGAGGGCTTCAGCATCCGCGATTGCGCCGAGGAAATGGGCATGTCCAAGTCCGCCATCCACCGGTTGAAAAGGCGGCTGGAGGGCTTGGCATGATCCCGGGGAAACGTGTCCCACCGTCCCAACCCCTGGCACAGGGACAGTGGGACACCTTGGCTGTGGGCAGTGCGCGGGTTGCCTTCGCCGAATACCGCAGTGGGGGCAGGGGAGGAGCAAGCCATGTTTTCGCTATGCTCAAACGGCTTGCTCTGCGAGGCGGGACAACAAACCGTCATGCGCGCCGTCCAGTTCGGCCCAAGCTCTGAGAGAAGAACCATGATGGAAAAAGATCGACTCCAAGGAAGAAGACGCGAGCCAGGACGGCCCAAGGGCGATCCGGAAGCGGTTCGGAGGATGACCATCGGCGTTCGCGTGAATCAGGCCGAATGGGAGTCGCTACGGCACAAGGCCAACAACATGGGCATGAGCCCGGCGCAGTGGCTGCGTACGGCCGCGCTCGCCCGTCAACTGCCGCCGCCGCCAGTGCCCGAGGCTAACCGGGCGGCCTATGCCGAATTGACCCGTCTCGCCGTGAACCTCAACCAGATTGCCAGGGCCGCCAACGAAGGCCGCGCCGTGGTTTCCTCATCGCTGCTTCACACCCTGCGTCAGGAAGTCAGCAAATTACAGCGGGCGCTTTTGGGGCAGGCGCGATGATAGCCAAGCTGATCAAGGGCAAAGGCTTTCGGGGTGCAGTCGAATACGACCTGCAACCCGGTAAGAGCGTCTTGCTCGAAACCAATATGGCCGGGTCAACGCCGCAGGCTTTTGCTGCCGAGTTCGGGGCCATCCGCACCATGCGTCCCCGGCTCTCCAAGGCAGTCTGTCACACGAGTTTGAGCATTCATCCCGACGAGCGCCTTACCGACGATCAGTGGCGTGAAGCAGCCCATGCCTGGATGAAGGGCATGGGGTTCGTGAACAATCAGTACATCATAAGCCGCCATACCGATGCGCCCCACCCACACATCCACATCCTGGTGAACAGGGTCACGCTGGACGGCCAAGTGGTCAGCGACGCCCACGACTACAAGCGGCAGGAGCCCATCATGCGCGATCTGGAACGGCATTTCGGGCTGCGCATGGTCCCGCCGAGCAGGGAGGTGGGGCGCGCCGCTCCCACAAAGGGCGAGATCGAGCATTCCCTGCGAACTGGTGAGGCTTCGGCAAGGATGCGGCTGCAAAAGGCGGTGGATACGGCGCTTGGCAAAGGCTGCCCCATGGACATCTTTCGTGACCGGTTGGCTCTGGTCGGCGTCGAGGTCCACCTGAATACGGCCAGTACGGGATTTGTCTCGGGGATCAGCTTTGCCCTTAATGGCGTGGCCTTTAAGGGCAGCAAGCTGGGCAAGGGCTATACGTGGAATGCACTTCAACAAAGAGGGTTATGCCATGAGCAAGACAGAGGACGTGCGGGGCAGGAGCATGGAAATGGGGCTTGGATCGGATGGCGGGAAATGGGGAGGGAACACCAGGACGCAACCGGTGCCGGAATCGGAAGAGGCCGCCATGCTCCAGGACAGGCTTGCTCTTTTGAACAAGCAGGAGCACTTTCGAGCCAAGAGCATGGCAGAAGCAATTTCGCTTATGCAGACGTTGATAAAAGATATCAAGGCCACGGGCGAGAGCGTGAGAACGTCCGCATACGAGGTCAGGAAATATCCCGTTGAGGTGGTCACGCAACTTTCTACACGGCTTGAAGTTTGCGTTGCCAGATGTGAAGATGCTGCAAAGCGTGCGGGGGAATTGTTTGACCGTTCTAAAGGCCAATGCGTAAAAGTTGAGAAGTACTATTTATTGCTTTTGTTTACGAGTTGCCTGGGGGTTGGAATGATCATGGCGGTAATGTTTATTTTTTTGCCGAAATGGTTTCAAAGTTGAAACAGGGGCCGCCGAAAGGCGGCCTTTCAATTTTGGTGTTCTTTGGAATATATCGATTGTTGGTATCGATTTCCATCGTCGATTCGATGCAAATTGTTGGTTGGGATAGCTTGTCTGGTTGGTGGTTGATGCGTTACGAGTCTCATATCCTCATCATGCCGGGAGGGGCAAGTAGCGAATGGAATACGTCGTCATCGAAAAACCTGGCATTCAAAAGTAAACCGCAATATCATACGAAAGGAATGGAGATTACCTTTACGCCATGAAAATGACGGGACTTTCCAACGATACGATCATTTACGCTCGGGGTGAGAGGCTGACTCGGTCATCCTGGTTCTTGGCGTTCCGAGCATGGCATAACATGGCGCTAGACGCTGGGCGACAGGAACTCCGAATATCCTGAACGTGGCGGTTTCGTGAGCTAAACAAATCCTCTATGCCATCGGTTCGCGCGGAGCCTGGGCTGGGATCGGCCATGCGCGCGAGCTGGCCTGTATCCCAGGGATTCGGATGTGAGATTCGCCTGAACAAACCCCGAGGTAGACAAGTGGACATTCAAACAGAAACAGCGCTTGGCTCACTGCGTAAGCATCTACTCAAACTCAAGCCAACAGGGCCGAAGGGCTTTGAAGGCCTCGTCGCTGACGTTATGGCCAATCTATCCGGTCTGGTCATCCGTCTGGCGAAATCAGGTTTGCAGGGCGGACGTGACGGGTCCAGCCCCCGAGTCGAGCCCTTCGCCGTCGCTCTTGAGTGCAAACGATACAAGGATGATCTTCGACTTGAAGATCTAGTCGGAAAAGTTGAAATCGCCCGCCATGAATTGGGCGGTGACATAGATGTATGGGCGTTGGGCGCGACCAGCGAAGTGGGAGACGGAACTCTCGCATATCTCGCTGACATACTTGAAGAAAAAGGGATTACCCTTCTTGCCCTGGACTGGGCCGCCCGGCCATTGCCGCCCTTGGCGGTTTTTCTTGCGGCCGCAAAATCGACCACGCTTCACTTTTTCAGGCAACATGCGCCGAAGGTGAGCGGTTCGGAGTTGAGCGGGCTGTTGGATACGATCGCTGCGGACAGTGATTTCGCGCAACAGGCTGACAAGCTCAAAAAGGCGTTGAGCGCGGCCCATGTCGGCCTGGGCGCCTTGCGGGAGAAAAACGTGCAGTGGCTGCGGGAACGTTTTCATGACCGGGGGCTTTCCCGGCAAACCTTCGGGCAGTACATCAACATCACGAACGCTCATCCCCGCGAGCGTTTTTCCCGGCGATTGGATGATCTCGTCAAAGTCGATCCAGACGATATCCCGCTCGTGGCCGTTCTGGGCGACGAGGGAACCGGCAAGACCTGGCTTGTGGCCCAATGGTGGGCGAACTTGTCGCAACCGCCTGTTATGCTGCTGGTATCCGGTCCCCGAGTTGAGCAACATCATTCAGGTCAGCCCCTTGAATTTTTGGCCCGCCTTCTCGCGGATCAGGATGGGCGCGAGGATGCGCCCCACCTCGACAGTTGGCGCAGACGCCTTGAACGATGGAAGAACCATGGATTAAGGAATGAGCTGCGCTTCCTCATCGTGCTTGACGGCTTGAATGAGCGAACTGCTTTCCCCTGGGCGGATACGATCAACGGGTTGGCCAGAGAAGCGCAAGCTCTTGGGGGACTCGTCATCATCACGTCTCGAAAGGCCTACTGGGAACGGGATGTTCGTCCTCGGCTGGATTTTTTGGCGATACATCCGTTGGTTGTCGGCGACTATAACGATCAGGAATTGGCGGCCGTGTTGAAGGCCTCGGGACGAAGCCCGGATGACCTTTCTCCCCATGTCAGAGCGTTCATCCGTAATCCGCGAATCTGTTCCCTGGCGCTGGGTCTGCTTGATCGCATTGACCAGCCCGTCGAACTGACCAGGGAGCGTCTGCTGTTGGAATACTGGCGAGCCCGCCAGAAGGAGCGGGGCAACGGCATCGTCCACAACACCGGCGACTTTGATAAGTTGCTGCGATTACATGCCAAGTCTTGGCTTGAACAGCCCCACAGATCATTCGACAGGGACGAATGGACCAAATACTCAGGGATCGCCGAATGGCGGGGTCCCCAAACTGTCCAAAATGATCTTTGCGAAATAGAGGAAGGCCGTTTCCTCACGATATCCGGACATGATTCCAATACGTATGAATTCCGCAAGGAAACGTTGCCTTACGCCCTGGGTCTTTTGATCAACAACGAGCTCAGGGAGGAAGCACGCAAGGACCGCCCCGACTTCAACGAAGCGCTCGACAAAATACTTGATCCCGTGCGCGGGTTCGATCTCGTTTCCGAAATTCTGGCTGCGGCGACGGGGTTGGCTTGCCTTGATGAAACGTTTCCGGAAGCCATCAGGGTATGCCTGATTCGGGCATGGCTCGGGCTCCAGAACATCCCTGACGCGGTCGTTGAGGCCATGTGCGCCTACCTAGCCATACGTCCTGAACCTTTTCTGGATATGGCCGAGTCGCCCTCTGCGGAGCTTGATCCCGCGCTCCGCGCTCAGACGCTTATTTCCATGATGGTCCATATGCGGGACCATCCAACCGTACATCAGGCCTTGGCGGGGCGCTTGCCCCGATGGCTTGGCTGTTGGTCGCGCAACTCAGTAAGGCCCTTCAGACAGGAGGATGAAAAATCCGATAACTGGGCTGAAAAGCGTAGAAACCGCATCGACCTTAAACTCGACGCTTTGCACCCTGAAGAACTGGATTTGTTCAAGCAAAGGACTTTTGAGCTTAGTGAGCCGACCGCCTTGCTGCGCGATAACGTCGCGGAGCTCCTGTTGGCCTCCCGCCCCCTCGCCACATATGCGGGGGCTCTGGTCGGCTGGTCCATGGTTCAAGTCGTCGCGAGCGATTACTCCAACGCCCACGATGTCCTAAGGTGGGTCGTGCCTCTCAATCACGTGGATTGGGAGGAGACGAAAGCCGGGGTTCTCGCTTTGATCGCCCATGTGAATGAGCAGAGTTCGGAGCCGATGCGCGACTCCGCCGCCCTTGTCCTTCGCCTCCTCGGCGATAGATACTCAGCCGAGAGGGCGGCGGCGCTTTCTCCACGCGCCAAAGGGCGGACCTGGCGCCTCGTCGCAAACTATTGTGACACCGATCCCCATGACCCGGACGCCCCTGAAGGTTCCAATATCGCCAATGCGTTGACCGCCGCCAGGGAAATCTCAACCTCTCGGATTAGAACTTCATTCAGCGCAACAATTGAAGATTACGAACTTGAGCGGATCACCCCAGCCTTGGCGCGTTTTCGCCCTCAAGCCATTGTCGACGTGTTGCGGGCCGTTGCGGCTAGCGCGCCCAACCGCTCCGGAATGGAATTGCGCCAGATTTCTCTGCTGCTTCCTGAAATCTCGCCGCTTTTGGACTCGGCAAGCCTTACGTCGGTTCGACAAGCTCTTAACGCAGTTATAGCCGATCCGAATCTCATCACGACGGGTGATGCGAGAATTGTTACGCATTTTCTTGCCAAGGCGATCATCCCGCATCATGAGCCCGAAGAACAACTGGATACCCTCTTGGGCCTTCCCCCGGATACGTTGCTCTCACCAGCCTTGAGACAAGGCATCGCGCCTCTACCGCCGGAGGTTCTTTCCAACAGGCTGGAAGAAGCCTGGACCAGTCATGATGACGAGCAGATTCATCGAATTCTACTGTTTATTTCATCTTGTAAGCACGAATTAAACGAAACCTTGAGAGAACTACTAGCCAGCGCCTTCGCTTCAAACGATAAAGTGACAGCCAACTTGGCGGCGGACGCGGTGTTGACGGCAGACGATCCACAGATGGACCTCTTGCTGTTGGGAACGATTCGGAAGGCGAGGATCGCGATCGATTCCGGCACTCGGGCAGGCCATTCTCTCGGAAGGGTCGTTGCCGCATCCGTGATACGTCATGACCGATTGGACATGATCGACTTGGTTCCGCCCGCCTTCTTGGGGCATGTCGCCGATAAACTCGGCGGCGCCGCTCTCGACCGGTTGGCTCATTCCATTGATGAGGCGTTGAACCGGCTACTCGAACCTATTTCCGCCCAATTACCTGAAGGCATGAATATCAATGTCGAAGTATCCAGAGACGGCCTGAAGACCTCCCGAAGCGTCAAAATCGCTCAGCAGCCATTAGATATTCATGAGTATAGTAAACAGCTCTCCGAAATGAATGAGCCCATTGGTTACATCCAACGATTCCGAAAAGATCAAGAAGCAATGGTCGCCGCAGCGGACTCCTTTGCCGATGCCTTGCGGCGTGAGAATGCGGAATACTTGCTTTCCCACCCGCCGCTGTGGGGACTGAAGAAAATCGTCTCCGATAATCCTGAGAAGGCGGCAGGTTGGCTGCAACGTATCCTGGCTGTTCAGGACGATTGGAAGTTGGGCCAGGCGCGCAACCTCGGCCTTGTCCTCGCCGGAGCCTATGCTGAAATGGATTCCGGATTGGCGTGCGAAGCCTTTCTTCGTTTGAAGAAGGCCTCTCCCATGCCGCCCGTAAATATCGTCGTCGGGGACGCCGGCGTCCCGCTTTATGAGCATGCCCTGTTTTCGGCGGCGCTTGTCCCGGAACTTGAAGCGCTCCGCCGTCAGGAATTCGAAGACGCCTTCGACGACGCCGCTCTTGAACAGGCGACGATGGCGGCCCAAGCAGCTGGAGCCGGGGAATGGCTGATGTGCTATGTTCAAGAGCTGACCAGTTCCGACCATCCGGGCAAGCAGGTCAGGGGACTGGCCGTCGCTGGACTGATGACGCCTCATCCCGAATGTGAGCGCATCCTGAGTGAAGACTGGGGGGATGGTTTTCTTGGCGATGTCGCGGAAAATGCTCGGAAAAATCGTCGGCGGGCTGGATGGACGCGCACATGGCTTGAAAAAGCGGGGAAAAGCGAAAATGGTATCGATTTCTGGCGATTTTGCGAACTGGCCCGAGGAGTTGCGGACTTGCGCGCCCTGGACGTTTTTGATGAGCAAACAACCAGCAGCAAGGTTTATAAAAAGTTCGGAGCGCTGGCGAAAGAGAAATTAAAGAGCGCAGCGAAAAAGCGGACGGAAAAACGCAAAAAAACTCTCTTCGGCCTTAATAAACCAGATGAACGGGTTGTCACGATGTTGCGTGACATCTTACCAAGCGGAAACAGTTGTCATTGATGACTGAAAAACAGTATTTTCATGAACTCAGTGTAATAAAGGCAGTAATTCCTTGAATAGTATAAACTGTATACATAATGGAGGAATAAGTGACATTAAGAAGGATTTCTATTCGCAGTACTCATTGGGAGTCAGACTCTGGAATTGACGTATTGCATGCAGATGAGCCACACGCACTGGTCCAAGCAGCCGGTTATTTAAAATTTAAGCACGCTGATACAAATAGCGAAGGCATATATTTTAGAGGACAAAGAAAGATATACGGATCACTAGTGCCATCTTTATATAGAAATGTTGGAGGTCAAAACGGAAGAGACAAGAAAACAACAGCACTGAATGAAGTTGTTACACATTTTTTAGGAACTTCAAGAATATTTAGTGGATTTAAAGAATTTGCTCATGAAGCACTATTGCAACACTACGGCATAAATACCACATGGATTGATTTAGTCGATAATATTTGGATTGCGTTGTGGTTTGCATGCCACCGTGCTATGTCTGCGGGGAAAAGATCTGAATACGTTCATTTCGAAAGAAGAATACCAAGTTCTTCTGGCAAATATGCATATATACTTTTGATTGGGGCAGACATAGCTGAACGCAACAGAAACAAACCCGGCTTCTATTTTGGTGCTAAAACAGAACTTGTTGATCTTCGGATGGCAGTTCCTTCTGTCTTTCTTAGACCGCACTCACAACATGGCCTAGTTTTCAGGATGAAGGGTGACCAAGCTACAGGTCGTCCTCTAGACTATGGGGAACAGATACGTTGTGTAATCCGAGTAGACCTTGAGAGGGCTCTTTACTGGCTTGGCGACGGTAAGACCGTTAGCGTCCACTCTCTCTTTCCCCCTCCATATTATGACAGTGGTTATGGGATTCTTTTATCTGAAAACATCGCCTGGGCAACTGAAGTTGGTTCAATTAGTAGAATTGGAGCATGAAAACCTTATTGAATCCTCTAGCTTTTCATTGCCTTGAGTAATATTGTGGGTAACACTCACAAGCTGAACTATATTTTATACTATTATTAAACATAGTTACAAGTAAAATTTGATTTCCCCCGCCAACCAGATTTCAACACCCGGCATGCCGCCCGGGCGAAACAGCCGAACCCGCCAGGGTTCGGCTGTTTGCGTTTGGGGGAAAAGGTCAGGGGCGGGGTCAAGATGCGGACGACGTCTCGGGCGTCTCCAGGATGCCGCAAAGGCCTTTCCGGAACGCTGCCATGTGTCTGCCGTCGACGAAGCTGTGCAGGGCCTCCACGGACACCGGCATGGTCCCGGCGGCCGGATCGACCATCCCCACGGCGATGCGCGGCACGGAGTCGGACCATGGGTCGTCCCAGGGGTTGGCGAACGCCGTAAAGGGGATGTCCGGCAGGCAGGTCAGATAGATCAGCCCCTGGCTGTCGCAGCCCTCGGGGGCCAGGGTCGGTGAGGCGTCGGCCGCATCCCGGGCCGCCTGGATGTTGCGCGTAAACACCGAGAACGCGGCATGGTAGGCGGCGATGCAGTTGGCATGCAGCTCACGCTTTCGGGGAACGTACGTGAACGCGGCGTCAACGGCGGGGAAGATGACGGGCTTTTTGTCCACAAGGCGCATGCAAAACTCCGGGATGGCGTTAGCGCTGGCCATGACGGCGTGGTAGACGTAATCCGTGAAGCGTCTCTTTGCCTCGCCCTGGGCCGCCCGGAACCGCAGCAGACGGGCGACGTTGACCGGGAAGGTGAGGGAGAGGCAGGGGTTTTTCCGGTTCTGGAAAAAGGCGAAGTGGGCCTTGCGCGGCCAGGTGTCCATGTCGATGGATTTCATCATGATTCCAAACCAGAAGGTGATGGTTTCTTTGAGTTTTTTGATTGCGTAGGGATGGGTCATGCCAGAGATGAAATCGATTGTACAGAGTAAGCAGTCCCCTGACGCCGCCGTTCACGGCAGGGCGGCAGGGCGGCGGCCTCCAGATCCTTTCCGGGGCGGATTCCATAAAGAAAAGTGGCCTGCACGCACAACGAACAAAGGCCGGATCGTTTGATCCGGCCTTTGGGCCTCCCGTAGAGGGGGGAGGTGCTATGCGCGTTACGGTTCCCGAATCTCGGAGATGCGCAGGGCGTCGCCGTCGGGGAGAACCCATATCTGGCCGGAGTCGCCGACCATCACGCCCTGTTTGTTGACGAACACGTCCTCGGGCTTCAGGCTTTGCCCCAGGACGCTTTTTTTCAGGGCCTCGGTCATGATCTGGTCGTAGTGCTTCACAAAGGCCGCCTCGCCGTCGAGCTCCACGTCCTTGCCCTCGATCACGGTCACGAGGGGATAGGACACGAGCTTGGCCACGGCCTGCTTGTCTCCATCCGCCACCGCCTTCTGCAACCGGGTGATGAAAAGCGGTATCTGCTTGGCGTCGTCGATGCCGATGAAGGAATAGTCCTCCTGGGCCAGGCCCGTGCCCGGCGTGACCGCCAGGCAGATCGCCATGGCCGCGCCAAGGGCCAGAAGCCGCAACGTCGCGCCGAGTCGCGGCACACGCCCCTTGGGAGACATGTCCGGCCGTGCGCTTTTCGTACGTTTCATTATCATTGCTGTCTCCGGTATCCTTCGACGTTGTCGGGGGCGTGGCCGATTCCGGGGCGCCATGCCCCGGCCGTGCCGCGCGCGTCCGCCTGTGCATGCCTGCACATCTTCCGCCTGCCGTGCGCTCCCTCCGGGCTACTGCACGTCCGCGCACATGGCCTTGATGAGCTCCGTGCGCATCTCCTTGGGCTGGGGAGAACCGTTGAACTCCAGGGCGTTCATGTCGAACTTGCCCCGCTTGGGGTCGATGGTGAACTGCAACTGGGCCGTGACGTCTCTGCCCTTGAAGTTCATGGTTCCGTAGACGTTGACGATATAGTCGCCCTGGTCGGACCAGCCCGATTCCCACTGGGCGTCGGGGAAATAGTTGTCGATGAGCCGCCAGACGTAATAGTTTTTGCAGGCTTTGAATGACTGATTGCGCAGCCATTCGACCTCGTCGGAATATGCGAAACAGGCGCTCGACGTACCGACAACCAAAAGACAAGCAACCACCAACGATCTCCAAAACATACGACTCTCCTCCTCCACAACGTTTATTTGGGAAAATGCCCCCGGAGACGCCCAGGACCAGCAAACCGGGCTGCGGCTGGCCGCCTTGCCGGATGCCGGGTCCGGAAAACCTTTTGCGATATCCCGCTATGGACGTTCCTGCACGGCGTATTCGAGCAGGATGTAGCGCCCTTGCTCTCCGTCCGTCTTCCGGACGACGCCGGTGAACGTTTCCTGGGGATTGACGGTCTCGCCCGCCTTTTTCCAGTCCGCCGCCGTGGCGTGGGGATCGATGGCCGCCCCGGACCCCGTGGCGTAGATGGTTCCCTTGGCCAGATACGTCCCGTCGTCGCGCTTTTGCAGGGAGTCGACCTGGGCGAAGACGTAGGCCTCGCCGCTGGCCATGGATTCCACATAGCTCGGCTTGAGATGCTTTTTGATCGTTTGCCCGAGGTATTTCTCCGTGGCCTTGTCGATGGCGCTGGCGGGAATGATGATGTCGTTGCCGTCATTGGTGGTCTGGAACGAGTCGGCGGCGTTGATGATGCAGTGCCAGGTGGCGAAATACAGCAGTTCCTCGTCGGAAAGCGGACCCTGGGTGAAGTTTTTCATGTTCACTTCGGCGAAGTTGCTGAAAAAGGTGTCGAGTTTCTTTTTTTCGTCCCCGCGCAGGGGGACGTCCGTCTGGGCCATGGCCAGACACGGAAACAGGACGACGAGCAGGCACAGCGCGATCAATTTTTTCATGGATGCTCCAGTGGCGGATTTCCCCGCCCGTTGCCCGAACCGGGAACCAAACGCCCCACAAGTGATGGTTTCGGCGTGTACGGGGCGTGGGGAATTTTGTCTGTCCGGGGTTTTCCGGACAGTCACCACCGGGCTGCGGAAACGGGCAGGGAAGGGGAGGGGCGCAGAATGGACGTTGCCGTGGGGCGCGGGGGCTGCCCCGGCAAGGGGCGGATCAGCTCGGCTTGTAGTCGCGGATGGCGTATTTACGCAGGGACTTCATGCCGTCCAGGTTGAGTTTGACCAGGATCCGGGCGCAGTAGCTCTCCACGGTGCGCACGCTGACCCCCAGGGCGGCGGCGATCTCGATGTTGGCTTCGCCCTTGGCCAGCAGATCCAAGGTCTGCCGCTCTCGCTCACTTAAGGAGGCGGCCCGGGCGGCGGTCTCGTCCTGCTCGCCGGCCGCGTCCAGGGCGGCGGCGATGCGGGGGCTGACGTAGCGTTCCCCGGCCAGGGTCCGGCGCACGGCATCCACCAAAACGGCCGAGGTCTCCCGTTTGGTGACGTAGCTTGCGGCCCCGCGGGCAAAGGCCCGACGCACGGTCTCGGCATCCTCGTGCATGGAATAGACCAAAACCGGAATCCCCCGGACGCGCAGTTCCGGGATCAGGTCCAGGCCGCTTTCCTCGCACAGGGTCAGATCCACCAGGGCGATGTCGGCGGCGCTGGCGTCGATGCGGGCCACAAGCTCGGCTAAGTTTTCGGCCTCGCCGCACACCTCGAAGCGTTCCTGGAGCAGCCGCAGGGTCAACCCCTCGCGCACGGCGGGATGGTCGTCGGCCAGGAACACCCGGGCTCCGATGCATGGTCCCATGGTCATGACATCCTCCGGGAGTCGGTATCGTTTGCGTTGGCGCGGCAGGGAACCGTGCATACTACCTGGGCGCCGCCGCCGGGCGCGTCCTCGATGCACAGCGTGGCCCCGATGATGCGCGCCCGGTGGGCCATGATGCCAAGTCCCATGCCTCCCGGCGAGGTCTCGGCATGGGCTAGGCCCCGGCCGTCGTCGCGCACGACCAGGACCGCTGCCTGGGCGGACGGGCAGGTGAGGGAAATGAGGATGCGCGAGGCCCGGGAGTGCTTCACGGCGTTGGTCACGGCCTCCTGGGCGATGCGGTACATCTGGGCCAGATGGGGGTTGCGGCAGGTCTCGCAGGGAAGCTCCCGGTGAAATTCCATGGGAATGGCGCTCGATTCGCCAAGCTTCCGGATCATGTCCCGGAAAGACGGTCCCACGCCGACGGAATCGTGCTCCAGGGGCCACAGCCCCCGGGAGAGGTCATAGGCGTGATCCACCAGGCCGTCCAAAAGTCCGGACAGCCGGGCCAGTTCCTCGCGCCCGGCGTCCGTTTCGGAGCAGGAGGGGCGCAGGACATCGCAGTGCAGCCGGGCGGCGGTCAGTTCCTGGCACAGGCCGTCGTGCAGTTCCAGGCTGATGCGGCGGCGTTCCTCTTCGCTTATGGAGACGATCTCCCGCTCAAGCCGGGTACGTTCGGCCATCTCCGTTTCCAGGCTCAGGTTTTTTTCCGCCAGGGCGGCGGACAGGCGCTCTTTTGCCGTGAAGGCCCGGGAGAGGCGGCGGGACAGAGCAAAGGCCTGGCACAGGCTGAAGGCCAGCATTCCCTCAGGAATGCGCGGCGTGGAGGCCAGCAGCTTCATGTCGGTCAGCATGTCGTTAATGCCGATGAGCCCCAGCACGCAAAATCCGGCAAAGAGGAAGCCCGCTTCCTCCCGTCCCCGCCGCCAGGCCGTGTACAGCCGGTGAAGGCAATAGACGATGAGCAGTCCGGAGATGAGGTAGTACAGGGGCAGGGCCTGGGCCAGGGTCAGGCCCGAAGCAAAGGCCGCCACGGCCACGAAAATGGTGCAGACTGCAATGCAGGCCGCAAGCAGGCGCCTGGAGAACTCCTCCGGATACAGGGAGCGGAAAAAGGCGAACCCCACCGGGATGGAGATGAAAAAACAGGACAGGGCGATCTGGTCCAAAAGCCGGGTGGCGATGCCGGGGAAAAAAAGGCGCAGCGCCCAGCCGCTGGTGTCCGAGGCGGCGTAGTTCCCCATCCAGGCGAAGCAGTACAGGGCGAAATACAGCGGCGAGACGTTTTTGGGGCGGAAAAAATACAGGGCCGCATGGTACAGCCCCATGACGAAAAACGCGCCCACGAAAAACATGGCCGCTCCCAGGGAGCGATCCTGCCAGGCCTGCAACGTCTCCTGAGGCCCCAGCCAGACCGGGGCGAGGAGCCCCCCGTCGCGATAATGGAAATTGGACACCTGCAGGACGATGTCCACGGGCCGCCCCGGATTGGCGAAAGGGATCAGCCGTTTCGACGGCTCGGGAATCTCCTGGGCGGCGGTTTGTCCCACCTCGCCGCTTCGGGCCGCGAGGGAACCGTCGATCCACAGCCGGTAGGCGGCATTGATGTTAAACAGGTACAGGGCCGGACGGGGCGTGCCCGGGGCAGGGCCCACACGCAGGCGCAGGGTGGCGAATCCGGCATCGCCGCCCATGGCCGCGCCATCGGCCGCCTCTGTGTTCCAGGGGGCGGGCAGGACATAGCCCCGGGCTTTTTCCATGAGTCCCGGTTCCTGAAAATCCCCGGGCGAAAGCAGATGGTGCGGGTAGAACTCCCATTCGCCATCCAGGCGCAGAGGGCCGTCCGCCGCCATGTCCCAGCCCTCCATGTCCAACACGCCCTGGATCGCCCGGGGCATGGCCCGGCCCTGTCCGTCCGACTCCATCACGCACGCGGCCAAAAGCAGGGCCACGGCCAGGATGAGTGCTGCGCCACGCATCGGCGGGTGCAGCCTTTGGCGGCCGCCCTGGCCTGGCGAGGCTGAGCGAGGGCCTGCTTGCGCGCGGCATGGGCCGTTGCTACACGTTTTCGGAGACACGGCGCCGGTATGAAGGGTTCGACCGGGAGGCAGGGAGGAAAAACCGCACTGGAGGGCCTGATACGGGAAGATGGGAGTGAAAAAAAACGTCATGTATATCCGGACATGGTGTCGTGAGTCATAAAAATGAAAACAAGAGGCGTTTGCCGTGAAAAAATATATCCGGACAGGAGTGAAGGCAACTCTTTTCTTTGTTCTGGTCGGTGTTGCCGTGTGGTATGGACTGGTCCTGTTGCTTGTTTACAGAGCTGACTAAAATTCACGCATTACTTTCAATTTTTGAAACAAAATATAATGATGATGCATCCATCTCTTCTCAATTTCGTGTGCAATGATATAGCAGAAAACGTATGCCAAGGTATATTATGCCCGCACTCCTCATCATTTCATGCAGACATTGCTTCATCAGATTTCGTATCTTCCGGTGATGCCGTATTTTTTATCGGGCATGACAGGGAATTCCCTTACAGACATGGCCGACAGCGCGCTGTAAAAAATTGTATTTGGGTTTCTGGGGCACGACGCTTCCGGGCGTTTCCGTGGACATTTCAAACCCGACAAGGATGCGGACCATGAACATCGTGCGGAGTCTTCTGGCTTTTGTTCTCCTTTTGGGACTGGCTGGCCAGGCCCTGTGCCAGGACACCTTTCCGGTGGTCGTCAACGGCAAGACCTTGGACATCGGGGCCGCCTCGAACCGGACTAGCCTGGAGGCGGCGCTGACTTCGGCCCTGCCGTCCGAGGCGCCAAGCCTCGCCGCTCCCGAACGTCTGCAATACGATTTCCAGGCCGTCCCGGACCAGGGACCGGTCACCCTGGCCTTCGACTTCGGCCCAGGCGGCCGTTTCGAGGGTCTGACCATCGACGCCTATCTCAAGGAACAAAATCCCGTGGCCGCCGGGCTGGCCGCCTGGCTTGGGGCCAAGGCAGGCAAGGGCGTCAAGAAAGGCCATGACACCCTCTGGACGTATGCCGGGTTCGAGTTTCTGTTGACCGAAACGAAGGACGCCGGAGAGGACTCCATGTACTCCATGGCCGTCACCCGGAAGGCCCCATAACGCCGCGTCGCCGCATGACGCAGGGCCGCCATGGCGGGGGCGGCGCCTGGGGTGACGTTTTTTCGGCAAATCGAGGATTTTGCCCGGGAATGGACGGCTGCTCCGCACCTTCGCCGGGTATCGGCAACCAGAAGAAAACGAAGGAGTTTTGTCATGCGCAAGGTATGTCTGGCGGTCGGGGTGGCCGTGATCGTGCTCGGGCTGTCCGGGGTGTGTTTCGCCAAGGGCGTGGAGGGACGCTGGACCTACACCGAGCCCGGCTATGAGGGGACCATGACCATTGCCCAGATGGGCCCCGGCTTCGTCTTCAAGTTCAAGACCAAAAGCAAGAGCAACGGCCAGATGTGCGATTTCGAAACCTACGAGACCCCCATGGACCAGGGCGGCGGCCGCGAGGACGATGATCTTCCGGCCAAGGGCGGCACGGAGGACGACGGCATCACATTCACCATCGCGTTCAAGGGCGACAGCGCCACCGTGGACGTGGAGTCGAAGGGCGACGAGTGCGGCATGTCCGGCTATTTCGGCGGCACGTACCGCAAGGCGAAATAGCGCGTCGTCTCTTGATGACGAAGCCCCGGTTTTTCGGAACCGGGGCTTCGCGCCGCCAGCGGCGGCCAGGCCGCCGGGCGGAGAGGCACGAAAATCCCTCTCTTACGGCGCGGCCATAGCCGCAGCCTGCCCGTGATTTTCGAGGCTGCTGATAAAATCAGCAGCCCAGGGCCGACGGTCGGGTGACCGTCGGCCCTATGTATATGTGCTGGCGGCTGAGCCGGGGGCGCGGACATCGAAGGCGTCCGGGCCGCAGGGGCGGCATGTTTCATCGGTTCGGGGGACGGCGTATGCCCCGGAAAAGCCTCAGGGATGCTTGGGAAGTCCCTTCTGCGCCCGCACGGCGATGAGTTCGGCCACGATGCTGATGGCGATTTCCTCCGGGGTCTCGGCCCCGATGGGAAGCCCTACCGGGCAATGCACCCGGGCCAGCTCCGCGTCGGTCGTGCCTGCGGCCCGCAGCCGGTCGTAGATGGCGTCGCGCTTGCGGCGGCTGCCGATCATGCCCACATAGCCAGCCCCGGCGCCCAGGGTTTGGGCCAGGACCGTGGCGTCGTTGAGGTGGCCCCGGGTGACGATGACCACCATGTCGCGCGGGGTGATGGTCCGGCCGGCGAAGCAGTCCTCCATGTCGGCTACGGCCACTTCGTGGACGCCGGGGAAGCGTTCCCGGTTGGCGAATTCCGGCCGGTCGTCCAGGACGATGACCGAATAACCGGCCAGCCCGGCAGCCAGGGCCGTGGCCCGGGACACATGTCCGGCCCCCATGAGAAAGAGCCGGGGCCTGCCCTGGCAGGGCTCCAGGAAATAGCGGCGTTCCCCGGCGTCCACGCAGGCCGGGGCCAGGAGCTTTTCCCCGGCCCGGCGCAGGGCGGCATGGTCCTCGGACAAAATCCCGTCCGGCGAAACGGTGCTGTCGTCCCCGGCCAGAAGGATTTTTCCCCCGCCGTTTCCAGGGGCGTCCAGGGGGGTGGCCAGAAGGCAGCGCTCCCCGGCCGCCAGGCGGTCCCGCAAGGCCGTAAACAGCCCAGCCTGATCCGGGTCCAGGCGCTCCAAAAAGATGCGCAGCCTGCCGCCGCAGATCATGTCCGCCCCGGCCGCCATCTCCCCGGTCAGGTTGAAGTCCATGACCCGGGCCAGGCCCTCGGTCAGCACGGCGGCGGCAGCGTTCATGACCCGGGCCTCCACCAGCCCCCCCCCCACGGTCCCGGCGATGGACGTGTCGGCGAACACCAGCATGTGCGCCCCGGCGGCGCGCGGCGCGGAGCCCTCCTGGGCGACGATGGCCGCCCGGACCACGGATTCCCCGGCCGCCAGCCGGGCAAGAAGCGTTTCCAGAAGATCGTTCATGGCGCGTCAACGCCTCCTTTTTTGGGGACTCTGATCCGGTTTTGACGGTCGTAGCGGCCGGTCACCGGGCCAAGCCGACGCAGTTGGCTGCCGCAGGGGCAGGGGCCGGGGAGCAGAACTGCGGCGTCGCCGGTGCGGTAGCGCAGAAGCGGCATGGCCCGGCGGCCGAGGGTGGTCATCACCACCTCCCCGGTTTGGCCCTCGGGCAGGACCGCCCCCGAGGCCGGGTCCAGGATCTCGACATACAGATCGGCCTCGCGCAGATGGTAGCCCGCCTGGGCCGCGCACTCCACCCCGCCGCCGAACCCGGATTCGGTCAGGCCGTAGTGGTCGAAGACCGGGCAGCCCCAGCGCCGTTGCGCCAATTGGCGCAGATCGGGCGAAAGGGGCTCCCCGCTGGTCAGGACCGCCCGCAACCGTCCCCGGGCCGCGTCGCAGGCGTCGGGGTCGCGAGCGAACCCTTCCAGAAGCCCCGGGCCGATCACCAGCACCCGGGGCCGGGCCTGGGCCATGTCCCGGCAAAAGGCCGTGACCGGATCGCGGTCGCCGTCTTGCGGGGCCCGGGCCGCCGGGAACCCGGCCACGCCGCGCGCCCCGAACCGGGCCAGGGCCGTGGACAACAGCTCGGCCACGCGTGGGGCGGGCAAAAGGATCAGCACCGTGTCGCCGGGCGCGGTGAAGGTGGTCATGCCGTGGTGGAAAAAATCCAGGGTGGCGGCCAGGTCTGCGGCGGTGAAGGCCAGGCGCTTGGCTGGGCCGCTGGTGCCGGAGGTGGCCAGGGTGACCATGTGTTCGACGTCGCCCAGGGGGACGCACACAAACGGGCGATGGTCCCGGGCCAGCTCTTCCGGGAGGGTGCAGGGGCAGTCGGCCATGTCCTTAAGTCTGCGGGGGAAATCGTCGGGCAGGAGGGCCAGCTTGTCGCGGTAGAAGGGGCTTTTGTCCCGGGCCAGGGCGAAGGCGTCCTGCAAGGCGGCCAAGTGGTGTTGCGCCACGTCCCGGGGGGAGGGGCCTTCCCCGGCAAGCCCCAGGCGCGCGGCCAGCCAGGGGTCCAGGGGAGAGCGGGCAGGCGGATCGCGCCTCATGCCCCGGCCCGTCCCTGGAGGCCGGGTTGCGGCCGGTAGAGGGTCCGGCCGTCCGTGCCCGAAAGATTGTAGAGGCAAAAGGGGATAAGCAGGCCCTCAGGGGAGACCTCATGGATGCAGCAGCCCCGAACCCGCTCCAGGTCCAGGGTCCAGGCGTCCATAAAGGCCATGGCCGACAGGGTGAAGCGTCCGCCCGTGGCGGCCTTGGCCAGGAAGCGGTCGAAGTCGTCGCCGGGGGTGGCCGGTGCAGTATCCGGCCCGGGCGCGGCCCAGTGCTTTGCGGTGAAGGCCTTGGCCCGGCGAGCCCCCTCTTCGGCCAGGATGGGTTGCGCGGCAGGGGCGGCGACGCAGCAGCCGCCCGTCTTTGGGACCGGGGTCAGGCCGCCGGAAGGCGTGCGCTGGTACACGGCGGAAAACGAGCACAGGGAATGTTCGCAGCCCGGGGGATGGAAGTCTTCCAAGCGCAAAAGCCCGCGGGACTGGCGGACCAGGGCGGCCATGACCTCGGGCAGGGTCAGGCGGCGGTCGTCGCGGCCCGGCCAGGGATGGCGGCCGAAGGCGGCGGCGGGCTGGATGTGCACCCCGCGCACGCCGGGCCCGAAGGACAGGGCCAGACGCACGATGTCCCCCAGTTCCCCGTCGTTGATCCCGGGAACCGTCGTGGGCACCAGCACCACGCCGAGTCCGGCTCGGACGGCGGCTGCAACGGCCCGTTTTTTCAGGTCGAAAAGCGGCCTGCCGCGCAAGGCCCGGTAGGCCCCGTCCGTGACCGCGTCGAACTGCAAAAAGACCGAATCGAAGCCGCCCCCGGCCAGAGACCGGGCGAAGTCCGGGTCGGCGGCCAGACGCAGGCCGTTGGTGTTGAGTTGCACGAAGGGAAAGCCCCGGGCCTTGGCCAGCTCCCCGATGGCGGGCAGGTCGCTTCGCAGGGCCGGTTCGCCGCCGGAAATCTGGAGGTTGCAGGGCCCCGAGGCCTGGCGCACCCGGTCCAGCAGAAAGGCCAGGCGCGAAAGCGGCGGGTCTGCGGCGGCGTCCCCGGGGCCGGACGAGGCGAAGCACACCGGGCAGCCCAGGTCGCAGCGGGAGGTGACCTCAATGAGCGCCGTGCAGGTGTGCTGGCCGTGGTCCGGGCACAGGCCGCAGTCGAAGGGGCAGCCCCGGTCCACGGCGGTAAAGGCCCGGCGCGGGGCGCTTGGCCGCTTGGGCCGTTTCCAGGCGGAAAAATCCGGCTGGCCGCGCCACACCGGGGCCGCAAAGTCTCCATGCTCGGGGCAGCGTTTGACCAAAAACACCGTGTCGCCCCGGACCACGCGCCAGGCCGCAAGCCGCCGCAGGCACACCGGGCACACGCTGGCCGTGTCCGGCTCCCGGTCCACGGGCCGCTGCATGGGGCTCATGGCCGCGTCCTCATCCTTCCCCGCGCGGCAGGCTCGGATCGATGCCGTAGGCCGTCAGGATCTCCAGGATATGGTCCCAGGACTCGGCCAAAAGCGTCCCGCAATGGGCCGGGCTTGGACCATGCGGGTCGTGTTCGCCCAGGATGGCCGGACAGGTGTCCCCGCCGTAGACGGCGGTCTTTTCCCGGAACCAGTCCGCGAATTCGGCCACCACGGGGTTGGCCATGGGGTGGGCCTCTTCCTCGTCGGCGCCCTTGGCCACATAGAGCCCCAGCACGCAGCAGCCGCCGGTCAGGATGCCGCAGGTTCCACCGGTCTGGGCCAGCCCCCGGCACAGGCCGAACATGGCCCGGACCAGTTCCGGATTCTCCCGGCCCATGGCCTCAAGGGCCAGCAGGGCCATGGCCTGGCTGCAACAATAGCCGCGTCCCACCAGGGGCGCGATGTCCAGTGACGACGTCATGAAACCTCCTTGACGGCCACACACAGGAAATATCCCGGCCTGGGCCGCCGTGGTCCGGCGCTGCAGGCGCATCCGCCAGCCCTGCCGAGCAGGGCCGGGGCCAGGTCCGCCGCGTCGCATCCGGCAAAAAGCAGCCTCCCGGCCAGTTCGGCCAGCAGCCGGGAGTGGTCCTCGAAAAGGATGGGGACAAGCCCCGCCCGGGACAATTCGGCCAAAAACGCCTCACGGGTCATGGCCCCGGCCGTGCAGGCGCCGTCCGCCCGGCCATCGCCGTCCGCACCGTCCCGGCGGTACAGGTCGGCGACCACCAAGCGTCCGCCCTGGTCCAGGACGCGGGCCAGTTCGGCCAGGGCCGCCCGGGAATCGGCAAAGGCGGACAGGGCGCATTCGCACAGGGCGCCGTCCAGGCAGCCGTGGGGCAGGGGCAGGGCCTCGGCCCGGGCCATGACCACGCCCTGGGGAACCCGGGCCGCCGCCTCGGCGGCGTAACCGGGGTCGGCCTCGATGCCCAGGGCCCGAAGTCCCCGTCGCCGCAAAAAGTGCACGCTGACCCCGGGGCCGCAGCCCACGTCCGCCACCACGTCCCCGGGGCAAAATCCGGCCGCGTCCAGGCCCCGGGCCGTGAGCCCAAGCCCCCCCGGGCGCAGGGCGTCGCCCGCCACGGCCCGAAAATCCGCCCGCCGGTACAGGGGGTCGGGCTGGGCTGCGGCCATGGCCGGGGCAGACGTCCGAAGCGGCAGAGGAGGGGTCATTTGTCCTCCAAAAGGGCCTCCACCTCGGCCATCTTGCCCTCGGCCAGGGACTTGGGCACAAGCGTCAGGCCGCAGGCCGGACAGGTGGGCAAAATCACCGCAAACACGCTGCCAAGGTAGGACACCTCCACCTTGGACTGGACCAGGGGGCCGCCGCATCGGCCGCAGGTCCAGTCTCCGGCGTCGGGCGCATAGGCCGGTTCCATGCTCATGGCCGCTCCTTTCCCGGGCCTGCCGGGCCAGTTTCGGCGTTCGGCCCGCCATCCGTCCCGCCATCTGCCGCCATACTGGCGCCGGGCACGTCCATGCGGTGGCAATAGGCGTCATGCACCGTACATCCCCCGTCATTTTTGTCGTACAGCACCCAGAAGGTCACGTTGCAAAGCCGCGCCGAAGCGAGATAGCGGCCCGTGGCCTTGTCCAGGAAACGCTCCCCCGTGGCCTCGGCCCGGGCCACCACGGCCCGGACGTCCGTGTCCAGGATGCGCCGCTCCTCCAGCCTGGCCAGCACCTCCGGGGCCATGCTCATGGTGACGCCGCCAGTCTCTTCCATGTCCGTCTCCTCTTCGCCATAGACGGCGCGCAGGATGTCGCGTCGAAGCAGCGCCCGGTTGCGGCGTCTGGCTGACAGTCCGGCGGGTTGCTCCACCCTGGGGCCGCCGGAGCTCTCGCCGGGAAAGATCAGGTCCAGCAGATGCACGGCCCGGTTGCCCGCCCGCCACAGCATGTCCCGGCACATGGCGCAGGACACGGCGTAGTCCTGGGGGGCGGCCCCGGCCCGGCGCGCGGCCACCGCCCGGGCCATGTCCGGATCGGCGTTCCACATAAGCCCCCCATAGCCGCAACACTCGGTGTATTGTCCGGTCAGGGGCGGTTCCAGGGTCTTGACCCCAAGCCTGGATAAAAGCTCGCGCACGGCGGCCCGGGTCTTTGGATCATGCCGCGAGGAACAGGGGTCGTGGACGGCCAGGGTCTGCCCTCCGGGGGCCTTTGCCGCGCCAGGCGGCAGCCCGGTCTCCCCGGCCAGCACCCGCCACAGGGACACGGCCGGGATGTCCGGCGCGGCCTCGGTGAAGGTCTTTAAGCAGGTGGCGCAGGCCGCGACCACCCGGGGCCGCCCCAGGCGCTCCCAGTCGGCGCGGAAGCGGGCCATTGCGGCGGCGAAAAGATCCTCGCGTCCGGCCCACCTCCCGGGCACGCCGCAACAGCCGAGCATGACGCCCACGCCGCCTTGCAGGGCGCCGCGCAAAAAGCCGTAGGCCGCCTGGGTCAGTCCCGGCGAGGCCCCGGCCAGTTGGCATCCCGGGAAAAAGACATGGCCGCAGGTCGCGGACCCGGGCTCGGGCCTGACCAGGGCGCAGGCCGGGGAGTCGCTTTGGGCCATGTCCGTCAGCGCGAACTCGAAGGCCGAGGGCGGCATCTTGCCCCTGGCCACCATGTCCCGTCGGGCCAGGAGGCTTAACTCGGCCATGGCGAAGCCCTCGGGACAGACCTCGGCGCACAGCCCGCACAGGCTGCAGGAATTGATCATCCGGTTGGCCTGATGATGGCCCTGGACGATGGCCGCGTTGTTGTAGAAACGCCGGGCGTAGGTCTTGGGATAGCCTTTGTAGCGTTCCAGGTAGGCGCAGACCTTGACGCATTCCAGACACTCGCAGCGCAGGCATCGGGCGGCCTCGGCCATGGCCAGGGCGGCGGAAAACCCGGCGGCGGGATCGTCCGGGACCAGCCGGGGGACGGCGGCGAGGCCTGCGGTCTGGGTGAAGAGCCGGGTGGCCGAGGCCCCCTCCCGTTCCCTGGAGGCCGTGGCCGAGACGGCGCTCATGAAGCGGTCCAAGGTGGCGGCGGCCCGGCGGCCGTCGGCGGCGCAGGCCATGGGCGAGCGCGTCCCGTCCGGCAACGGCCAGCCGCCG